>SUPS01000186.1 GCA_005191415.1 Candidatus Helarchaeota ASGARD archaeon Hel_GB_A | reverse complement strand
CAATTAGATAATCTATCATATATAATAAAGGAAATTTATAAACTAAGACTGAAAAAATCTTTCAATTTAATTATGAACAGAAAATTGATTGAAAAAGAAAAGCTTTGTCTGGAAGAATTAGATATTTTTAATACACTTACCGAAATTTTGGGTAATTATTTAAACACTTTAGACCTTCTTATTAAAGGTGAAACTCCTCAAAAAATGCCTTATGAGCCATTAAATGGGGATTATTTTGTAATACGATTTTTAAAAGAAGTACCTCCAATAATTGGAGCTGATTTAAAACAATATGGGCCATTCAAAATCGATGATATAGCAGTTTTACCGAAAGAGAACGTAAAAACATTACTAGATCATCAGGCTGTTGTTATTATCAAGAAAAAATGATAGAATATATATAAAAAATTAAAAAAGAAAGAATTACATATATTCTTCAATTAAAGCTTCCTGCCGAAATAGAACTTTACTATAAAGCAAACCACCTAATACGCCTCCAGCCATACATATCAGAATTGCAGCTGCACTGTTCACAAGCATCATAAAAACGACTAGAAAGTAGCCTAGTTCAAGAATACCTAGCTGAGATGTTCCTAAAATTGCTATACGTGAAGCAATAACAACAAAAAGCCACGTTATTAGCCCACAAAGAAGCCCACTAAAGAATCCATCATCCCATCGTTTGCAGATTAAACCCATTACAAAACCAGTAATTAACCATGTTAGAACTGCTGGTAAGACTGCATTACGGATAGCCGTTTCTACCTCTGGCCCTATTGCGCTAAAAATATCCATAAAAAATGGTGATGCCGAATTTAAACTATATAAACCCGAACCTAATATGTATGCTAAGGGTATATTAATTCCAATGTATTCTTGAGCCACTTCAACCAATCTATTGAAATAATATTCCCAATTTTCCACACATGCCATAAATAAGAGAATGCCTAATCCAATAGCTAAGAAAAATCCTATGACAACTGCGATTAAAACTCGTCTGAATCGTTTTGGGCTAATCTGTTCATAAGCATCCATACTTTTTTCCTCCAAAATATAAAAACTCATCCATATTTTTTTACTTTAAAATATTCTCCGCCTATTAAAAAAGCTTATCTTAATTTTAAAGCTACACATCAATGCTGTAGCATAAATTTTAAAATATAAAGGATATTGGTGGAATAAAGGTGATTTATCCTATTCCTCTACTTTTCTTTTTTTATGGTTTTTTTCTTTTTGTATCGCTTTTGAATATCTTCATGATTGACCCAATTAATACAGCTAGTAAAGGGTCTACTTCCAGCAATTTTGATGGTGACCATAGGATATGATTTACCATATTTATCTTTACAATATTGGCAAATTTTATTTGGCATAGGCGTAATTTTCCCTCGCTGAGAAATTGGGAATGAATTTTGACAGTTAGGATAATTAGTACAACCAATAAATCGCTTCTTTGTGGCTTTTGAACGAATAATTATGAGATTCCCATCGCCACATTTATCACATTTTCCAATAAAGCTCTGTTTTTGCCAAGTCTTCTTAATTGAAATAGCTAATTCGTTACCAATTAATTTCTCTTCATCTTTTATAGTCATTAGGATAGGTTCTAAAGTACTTCTTACGTCTTTTAATACATCTGCCTTTGTTAAAGTTCCATTTTCAATCATTTCCATTTCTTTTTCTAATTTTCGGGTCATTTCAATTGAAAGAACTTGGGGGCAATGCTGAGTCAAGACTTCAGAAACTGCAGCGCCAATATCGGAAATACGAATACTTTTTTCGAAAAGATAACCACGATCATATAATTTATCAATAATACTGGCTCGAGTAGCCTTTGTACCGATTTCTTCTTTTTCCATAAATTTTCGTAAAGAATTTTGATTAAAACGCGGAGGCGATGAAGTATATTTTTCAACTAATTCTATTTTCATTTTCATTTTTTGCCCAATTTTAATATCTGGAAGGATGACTTCTTTTGATTTTGCAAAGGGATAAAACTTCATCCACCCTAAAACTTTAATTTTTCGTCCTCTTAGATAAAATTTGTATTTCTCTAATTCTGACAAGACTCTTATAGAAGTAACTACAGCAGGGTCTCCAAAAATAGCAAAAAATCTGCGAACAATTAAATCATATATATTTTTTTCCAGATTAGATAATTTTGTTTTAGGAATTTCGCCTGTAGGAAGGATAGGAGGATGCGCTGGATCCGTCTTTTTTCCTTTTGTTGGAATAAGTTCTGATTTACTCAAAAGATCATCGACAAATGGAGAGTATGTTTTAATTGATTTTAATTTTATTAAAATATCTTTAATATCAATTGTATCAGGGATGATTTCGCTTGAAGTTCGAGGATAACTAATATAAGCTCCTAAATAAAGCCGTTCAGCAATATTTAGAGTTTGTGTAGGTGTATATCCAAAATATCGATAACTTTCTGATTGAAGACTGCTTAAATTGAAAGGAATTGGAGGTGCATTGGTTAAATCTTTATATTTAATATCTTTAACTTCTGCAAATTTTCCCTGACAATCTCTTAAAATTTGTTCTGCCTCTTTTTTGTACTTAATTTTCCCTTGTGAAAAATCTACTGGGTATTCCTTTCCATCTAATTTAGTGGTAGCTTTTATTTGCCAAAAAGGGGTTGGGACGAATATTTGAATTTGTTTCTCTCTTTCAAAAACGGTCGCCAATGTGGGACCTTGAACGCGTCCAATACTTAACAAATAATAATTAATTCCTTCAGCAGCCTTTACCGCCAGAGTTAAAGCATGTGTCAAATTAATTCCATAAATATAATCCACTTCATGTCTACAAAGACCCGCGTTGATTAAATTAAAATTTAGTGTGTTAAGTGGATTTTTATAAGAATCTAGAATATCCTTTTTAGTAAGTGTTGAAAATTTCATTCTTTTTGCTTTTTTAGTAGCATTAGAACCACAACAAAACTCCAATACATTAAATCCGATAGTTGCCCCTTCTAAATCATAATCACACGCATTAATAAATTCATTACATTGAGATGAAAGTTCTTCGACAGTTTTAATTAACTTTTCTACATCTAAAGCTCTCTTTCTTTGTTTCCGACTTTTAGCTCGTTTTAATACTTCATTTGCAGGAACCCATCGTATATCAAAAATGGGATATGTCCAACCTTTTTGATTTGGTTGTTTTATTTCTTCTACTGTAAAAAGATGTCCCAATGCGGAAACAATAATTAGTTCTCTGTTGTCACGTTTTGCTTCGTAGTATGTAACACCATCTACACTCTTTTTTAGGGGCTTTCCTTTTTCATCTAAAATTTCAGAAATTTTTTTCATTGCGGTAGGTTTTTCAGTGATAATTAAAGTTGCCATTATTAATCAACTTTATTCCAATGAGTTATTTAAATTGAAATTCATGTTAAATTTAAAAAACTAAGTACTAAAATTTATTTAACTATTAAATATTAATTGTCCAGAAAAATGAGGGCTTTTAATGCGATATGGGGTCCTTGCGAAGGCTTATGAAGAATTAGAATCAACATCAAAACGACTTGAGATGACGGACATTTTAGTAAAATTAATTAAACAAACCCCTGTAGAAATCCTTGATAAAGTCATCTTTTTAACACAAGGTAAATTACATCCAAGTTGGCTTGGTTTACCTGTGATAGGAATTGCAGAAAAATCAGCAATAAAAGCGGTTTCTCTGGCAACAGGGATAAATATTAAGATAATTGATGAAAAAGTAAAAGAAATAGGCGATCTAGGATCAGCATTTGAGAAATTTTCAACCAAGAAAAGACAAAAAACACTAATTTCAACCCCCATAACGGTCAAAAGAGTATATTTAACCCTTGACGAAATTGCCCAAGCATCAGGTCCGGGATCTGCCGATTTTAAGATACGAAAATTAGCTGGTCTGTTAGCAGATGTTAATAAATTAGAAGGAAAGTGGATCTTACGAACCGTTCTGGGAAAACTACGCTTTGGAATCGCAGATCAAACAATAATGGATGCCCTAGCCATTGCATTTACGGGCGACAAAAGTAGCAAACCGATTATAGAACGCGGTTATAATATTCATCCTAATTTAGGTGAAATTGCAAAAACATTAGCAAAGGAAGGATTAAGTGCAATTGAAAATATGAAAATAGAACTATTCACCCCTGTAAGAATGATGTTAGCACAAAGATTATCTTCTATTAAAGAGATTTTAGAAAAACTTGGTGGAAAATGCGCATGCGAATTTAAATATGATGGTGAGCGGATCCAAGCGCATAAATCAGGTAAAAAGGTTGAATTATATTCGCGAAATTTGGAAAATGCTACATCCCAATATCCTGATGTATGTGAATTGATTACTCAATTAAAAGCTAATGAAACAATTGTCGAGGGCGAATGTGTTGCTATAAACCCTGAAAGCGGCGAATTACGTCCTTTCCAAGAATTAATGCATCGAAGAAGAAAATATGAGATTGATGATGCTATTGAGAAATACCCAGTTTGTTTATTTCTTTTTGATATATTAAAGAAAGGGAAAACAGATCTTATTGATTTTCCATATACAGAACGCCGAAAGATTTTAGAGAACATTGTTAGAGAAAATGATCATTTAAAATTAGCCACTGCAATCATTTCTGATAATGTTACAGAAATTGAGGCTTTCTTTAACACTTCTATAGAATCAGGTTGTGAAGGAATTATCGCAAAATCCATTAAAAATGACTCTGTTTATCAAGCGGGAGCTCGAGGCTGGTTATGGATTAAATTAAAAGAATCTTATCAAAGTAAAATGGTTGATTCAATTGATGTTGTTGTAGTTGGGGCTTATTGGGGGCGAGGAAAACGAGCAAGGACTTATGGTGCTTTATTATGTGCAATTCTTGATGAGAAAGAGCAGAAATATAAGACAATTTGTAAGGTTGGGTCAGGCTTTACAGATGAAAATTTAGCAGGCTTTATCGAAAAATTTGAAAAAAATAAAATGGACATTAAACCACCAAAAGTGATTTCAATAATAAAGCCTGAACCAGATATATGGTTCGAGCCAAAATTTGTTATGGAAGTTATTGGGGACGAATTAACTCTTTCTCCAACTCATACGGCTGGTTTTAATAGTATTAGACAAAACTCTGGTCTTGCAATTAGATTTCCAAGATTCATTCGATGGAGAGAAGATAAATCTCCAGCAGATATAACAACAGAAAGTGAAGTAATAGATATGTATAATCAACAGTTGAAACAAATTTCCCAATAGGAAATTTCTCTTTTATTTGAAATTATTTTCTATTTTGTGCCCAATAGGAAACCTTTTTTCTAATTCTTTATTGATAATCTGTAAAATTTTTTTCATTGAAAGTCCTGTCTTTTTGGATAAATTTAGGATTTCATCCGCTTCTGGTTTAGTTTGTACAATAATTTTATTGGAATCCCACGATATTTTCACAGAAATTGTATAAACTTCATCTAAAATGCTAATTGGTATAGATATTATTTTACGATTTAATGTGTAGCGCATCGTAGGATAGAACCGAACACCTAATGTTCCCAATTCATGAATTAATGAATGAATTACTGAAGATAAATATTCATATGTCGTTAATATTTGAATTATATACCCTGGTCGTTTTTTTGTGGTTATTGGAATAACTGAAACATCTTTTACATATCCACTTTCCATTATTTTATTAATTGTATTGCCTAATAGTTCTCCTGTGATATCATCAACGTTTGTTTCAATAGTAATTATCTGTTCAAGATTAAAGGATAATGGTTCCAACCGTTTTCCTTTAATAATTCTTAAAACATTAGCGATATGTGAAAAATTTTTTTCTCCGGCTCCATAGCCGATGTCTTCTACAAATATGGGCGGATAGAATTTTGTCGTTTTTTGTACCATATTTACTAGGATCGATACACCAGTAGGTGTTGCTAATTCTGAATCAACAGGCCCTCCAATAATCTCAAAATCTTTTCCTTTTAAAATTTCCAGAGTAGCAGGGGCTGGATTTGATACAATACCATGCGAAAATTCTAAAAGCCCACCTCCAACAGCAATAGGCGATGAAATCCATAAGCAATTTTCAAGCAAATTTAAATCTTGACATGCAAGAATAAAACCAATGATATCAACAATAGTATCGAATGAACCTGCTTCGTGAAGGTGAACTTGTTCTGGCGAAGTTCCATGAATTTTAGCTTCTGCTTGTATAAGTGTATTTAAAATATTAAGCGCAAGATTTTTTTCTTTTAAATTCCACTTAAATTCATCTGAAATTTTTGTAATTAAGGAAAATAGATCTTTCCCATGAGTATGTTTCTTTGTCTCTTTGTAATTCAAAAGTAATTGAGTTGCTTTTATTCCATTTTTATTCACTTTTCTTTTATCAATCATAAAATCCTTGACATTCGAAGTAAATGTTGCGACATCAGATAATTTTTCTTTTATTTTCTGAAAATTCGCGCCTAAATCAATTAATCCTGCAAGTAGCATATCACCTGAAATGCCAGCTACCTGACAATCTACTATTATGATTTTCTTTTGTTGTATTTTTCTCCCTCAGAAAAAAGAAAGTTAATTATTATTTTCCGGAGATTCTTTCAGCTTAGATTCTCTCTCCGCCTCTAAAAATGCAGCCAGTGCTTCAGCTTTTTTTGTATATTCAACTGCCTTGATTTCATCATCTAATTCTTTGGATCTTTTTGCAGCTGCTTCATACCATTCAATAGCCTCTGAAAAATCAATTTTTTTCAGAGCCTTAATTGCATTTTCTATATATTCTTTCCGTTCTTTTTGAAGTGTAGGGATTTTTTTCAATTTCTCAGCTTTTTCATGATATTGCTGCATTAATGTTGTTTCATCTACCTCTAATAGGAGTTTAGAAGCTGATTCATAATAATTACCAGCAATAATATATTTTTTTTCCTTTACTGCATTTTCAGCTAATTGTAGGAGTTCAACTATTTTCGAAGGAATTACTTTAGCCTTTGAAATCAAACTCTGAGCTTTTTGAATTTCCCCTTGATCGAGAAGTTGTTTAGATCGTTCTATTATCTTATTTGATAATTCTTCTATGTCAAATGATATTGAAATTTGGCTCGAAGTTTTTTGAATATAGATGTTTTTAACTAATTCAGGTAAATATGATGCATCAATTTCTGATTTTAAATTTTTTTCAAATTCTTCAAGTAATTTGAAAAATTCTTTTGAATTTTCCTCTGGATTTAACAACAAGATGAACAAGTGACGCCTCATTATTCCTTTTTCTTTAAATTGTGTAAATCTTGATGCTATTTTAATAGTTGTTTCTCCAGACCCAAATTGAAGTGCCAATTGAGTTTCTATCGGTTCTTGAGCTGTATGTGCCATAAAAATTTTCATAGCAAGGTCTGGATCAAAATCAATTTCAGGGTATTTTGCCTTAACAACAGGTCCTTTTATCCTATCCCAATCTAAAATTATAAGAGCACGTGGCATGAACTCACCTATTATTACTAATACTTTCAAAAATTGTTGTAGCCAAATAGGAAAATACATTCTCAACGTTCTTTCCCGTTTTGGCAGAAGTTTCAAAGTATTGAAATCCCATTTTTTCAGCCAATTTTTCCCCCCACTCCTGAAGTACAATACGATTCTTTTTTAAATCAACTTTGTTACCAATTAGAACGCCAAAGGAACTATCACTATGCGATGAAAAATCATTATACCATGTTGATGAGTTTATAAAACTAGTTTTATTGGTAAGATCAAATACGATTATTGCGGCATCTGCGCCTTCATAGAATAATCGGCGGATATTTGAGAATTTTTGTTGTCCAGCAATGTCCCAAATGTTTAAAGAACAAAGATATCCTTCGATTTTTACTATTTTTCTGGAAATTTGAGCACCCACAGTTGGAATATATAATTCCCTAAATTTTTTCTGGGTATATCGTAACATCAAAGTTGTTTTTCCGACTGATGGGTCTCCTATCACGATAATTTTCCACTTAAAATCCGCATAGTCTTCCATTTAAATCTTCTACTTTATAAATTCCTTAATTCATTACTTGTTATTATTTCTTTATTCTTATATCTTTGTTGTTAATTTTAGAATTTTTTGAGAAGCTTCTGCTGATCTCTAATTTTTAGAGAATATATTTATCTTGAGA
>SUPS01000185.1 GCA_005191415.1 Candidatus Helarchaeota ASGARD archaeon Hel_GB_A | reverse complement strand
CTTGGAACCATGTTTCTCGAAGTTTCCCAGCAGGTCTTTTTAGTAATTCTTTTATTATATTTTTCTTTAATTTTTCAGGCAAATAGGGTAATTCTTTTTCTAAACGCGCTTTAATTTCTTCTTTTTCATCTTTTTTGGAAATTTTCTTTATTGCTTCCTTATCTACTTTTTTTTCTGTCTGTATTTCAGGTTCAGCGCCAATAAATAATGACATACTATCTGATTTAGTGGCATCTACTCCTTCTATTATTTCGATATTTTCAATTTCATCCGAAGCAGGAATATCTGGAACAGGAAAAGCCATTGGTTCTGCAGAAGGAGTTACTGCAGAATTTGCTTCGGGTTGGGATGATGAAATGCCCGTTGGTATTACTTCTGCAGTGGGAACGGTTATAGACGGCGGAGCTGCTGCCTTCGGAGGAGCTGCCGGTGGAGCCATAGGGGGTGGTGGAGCTGCTGCCTTCGGAGGAGCTGCCGGTGGAGCCATAGGAGGTGGTGGAGCTGCTGCCTTCGGAGGAGCTGCCGGTGGAGCCATAGGAGGTGATGGAGCTGCGGGGCCTTGTACATTATTAGTAATAGGGGATGTGGGAGTAGATTCGGCTGAAGAGGAAGTAGTTATTGGTGCTACCTCTTCTTCTGAGGAAATTTCACCTTTAATTTTTCGTAATCTGGCAATAATTTCTTGCCCTTCTTCTAGTAATGATTTAGGTTGTGCTGTAATTTGACCCTCGGGAGAGATAGGTGTAGCTACACTACTAATCTGAACAACTTGACCTTCTCCAAATGGACCTTTCATAAGTTGTTCTATAAATGAATTAATTTTATCCCAAGAAACTGCTTCAGATTTGATTTCTTGGCCTAAATGTCGGCGTAAGGTATTAGCTCGTTCTTGTATTTCGTCAGCTACAGCAGTATCGCCTAATTGTTCGGAAATTGTAGCAATTTTATCGAATATTTCAATAACTTCGAGATAATTTTCTTTTTTTATTAGCTTTTCAACTTCTTTAAAGAGCTTATCTCGTTGGGATTTTAATTCTTTTCTCTCTTTTGGTGAGATATATTTAAAATATAATGAAAAAGAGAGAAATCCCATTGCCATTATACTTAATAGAATTAAAATTTCATGGAGCAACTCAGTTTCTCCTATCTCGCCGACATTTTTAATTAATATTTCTAATAAATTCTTCTTTAAAATTTTTCTTAAAGAATTCGGATCATTTTTGGATCAAAAGATTTAGATTTAATTTAAAAATGAGGAATCTTTTTATTTTCAACGTCTGTTGAGGATCTTTGGAGAAGATAGAATGGTTAAAAATCGAAAAAAAACCTTTATATGTAGTTTATGTAAGAAAGAGTTTCCTAAAAAACAAGTTTCGCGCATTAAATTATTAAGTAGGCTTCCTAAAGGGGAGGATGTGAAATGGATTTGTGCTAAATGTGCAAAAGAGAAAATTAAAATTGTAACATAAGCGCCACTTTTTCATTTAATACAAATAAAAAAAAATTTATAAATTATAATTGATGAATGTATGAGAAATTTTTCATTCTTTTAGTTTTTCACATATTTGCAGGTCTCGTTTGAGCATATCGCGAATGGCTACACGGATTACCTCGCTCCGGCAAGGATAATACCCTTTTTCCACCATTTTTTCTATTGCTTTTAAATACATGGTAGGTAGATGAACTGGACATACTATCATATTATTCTACCTCGTCTAATGAACCTTTATAAAAGTAATATTTAATGAAAGAATATAACTCCTCATATTCTCCTGGGAATATCCAAATATGTATAAAATAAACTATTTTATTTATGGTTAGAATAAGTTTGCTAAGAAAGTAGAATTTTTTTAATTTCGCCATTATTGGAGGAATATAATGAGTAAAGTAATGACAGTACGGGTAAGGATGACAGATGGAAGTGAAGAGCGGTTTATGGTACCAAAAATCGCGAAGATTCGTGAAATTAAGCAGTTAATTGAACAAAAAAGAAAAATACCTATGGATCGGCAAAGATTAGTATATGGAGGTAAAGTATTAGATGATTCTAGCTCGCTTAAGTCATTAGGATTTCAAAATGAAGGTGTTATTTTCTGCGTGGTAAGATCAATCGCGGGGTTATGTTTTGGACGAGGATCGATATGATCGGCAGCGGCGAATTTGGGGAACAGAAGGAGAAGACAGACTTAAAAAGGCGACAATTCTTATTGCCGGCGCAGGTGGTATAGGGTCTGAAATTATTAAAAATTTAGCGCTCTTAGGAATTGGGTCACTTCTGATAGTAGATATGGATTTAATTGAACTTTCTAATTTGAATAGACAATTATTATTTCGAGACAATGATATTGGGTGTTATAAAGCCGAAATTGCTGCAAAACGAGTAAGAGAATTGAACCCAGAAGTGAAAGTAGAATTTTTTAACGAAAAATTACAAAATTTACCAAATCAAGTTTTTAAAGATGCAAATATTTTTGTTTCAGCCTTAGATAATATTCCAGCACGAATTTTTTTAAATCAAAAGGCGGTCTTATATAAAAAACCGTTGATTGATGGGGGTTCTGAGGGATTTTATGGGCATGTCCAAGTAGTATTGCCTCAAATTACACCATGTCTTTTATGTCATGATTTATGGTTAAAACCTGAAGAAAAGTTCAAGTGCTCTTATGCAGTTAATCCACGAACGCCATTAGATTGTGTTTTGGAAGGACGAGATAAGTTTTTTCTTAAGTTTAATAGATTACCTAGCCAAGAGAATGAAGAAGATTTAAGAACGGTCTATAACTTTGCACGCGCTCATGCAGAAAAACATAATATTATAGGTGTAACTTATGAAATTGTAAAAGATTCGATAAAAGGAACCGTTGCGGCACTTATTACAACGAATGCGATTATTGGAGCAGTTATGACGAATGAATTATTAAAAATACTTATGAGAAATATTTCTATAAATGGTCAGAAATTGGTTCCTCTTACATATTTTCAATTTAATGGGATAACAGAACTAGGGTGGTCGATTCCTTTAGATCGAAATGAGAGTTGTCCAGTTTGTGGTATAAAACAATTAAAATTGGAAGTACATCCTACAATACCTTTAATACAATTTATCCAACGATTAGAATCAGAATTAACTTTCGAATTGCAAGCTCCATTGCTTTTAAAAGAAGGTATCATCATATATCGAGATAAAGCAATTTTAGAAGAAAAATTGCTACCCAAAGGAGAAATAGAAAGGCTCAAAAAAAATGAATTAAGACCTTTACAGGATTTTTTTGACGATGGAGATAATATATATTTAAGAGATGAGATTCTTGGAATAGAACTTTGGATTATTATAAAATTTCAAAATCAAGACAAGGATGGTCAAGAGTAAATGGCAGAATCTCGTTTAGCGGATGAATTTAAAAAAATTGAGAAAGAATTACCATTTTTTGCACCTGTTGCAGGAAATTTAAGACATTATAGGGGATGGATTCCTGGTCCAGCAAATTCGCCCTATAGAGATCGCTTTTTCCAGCTTGAAATTAAACTACCTGACGATTATCCTTTTGAACCTCCGCAAGTTCGATTTTTGACACCGATTTGGCATCCCAATATCGCCCCAGTCACAGGAGAAATTTGCAATGATATTCTTAAAATTTCTGGTGAAAGCAAATATACATGGTCTCCTGGGTCGGATATAGTGTCGGTAGTGATGAATATCATTGCGATGTTAGGAGGGGTCTTTAATATTCAAAGCCCACTAAATGAAGCTGCCGCGAAAGAGTTTCTCAAATCTAAGAAACTTTTTGAGAAAAAAGCACGACAATGGGCTGAAGAATATGGAAAAGAGACCCCTGAATTGTAAATGCGATAATGAGTGGTTGAAAGAGTGGAGAAAATAATACTTCATAAACTAGCATTCAAAAAAATTAAGAAGATTGCAAAACTAATGTTTGAAAAGGAAGAAAAAGAAGTAATTGGATTTTTAATTGGTCATTTTAAGGATGAATTTATCGAAATTACGGATGTTATTATACCAGAACAGAGTGCTAATAGAACTTCTGTCCAAGTAGAGGAAGAAATTTCACTTGTAAATGCTTTGATTAAATCGAATAAGAAGGGAACGAATGAAGTTTCTGTAGGGTGGTTTCATTCACATCCCGGCTTTCGATGCTTTCTTTCAGCAATTGATATTGAAACACAAATCTACTGGCAAAGAGTTAATCCTAGGAATGTTGCTTTGGTTTATGATCCTCTTAATAAAGAAATAAAAGCTTTTAGAATAAAAAAGGAAAAAGATTCAGTTCAAGAAATACCTATTCCACTTAAAATTCAAGATTAGACGGGAAGTGGTAAGACTTCAGGAACCATATTAAATAGGCCATGTCTATTAAATTGGACAATCATTTTTGTTTTCTTACAATGGGAGTAATGGGTAGTTTCAATATGTTCACAGTAGGATTGTTCTTCCCATTTCTTTAAGATATCTCGTACCATTTTATGGATTAATCGAAATCTAGTCTTCGGTTCATTTAATTTCTTTAAAATTATTTTTGCAATGCTTGAAGAGGTGAAAACATCACTATTCCATTTGAAATTCGTTTCTGCAATGTGATCTTTCATTATCCGTTCAATTTTTTCGACAAATTCATCATTTTTTGCATTTGGCAACTTACATCACGCTTTAGACTTTGTAAATTTTTCAAGCATTGTTAGTAATATTTATTGGTAGGATCGATATATATACCATTCTGCTTTTTTCCTTTTAAAAAAGGAAGAGAACCTGACTTTAGGAAGGTCTCATTATGGGAGATGACTTTTTTAAAGAATTTTATTCTTTGAAAGTTTTTAATCTAAATGTATTCGTATTACCACATTTGAAGCATTCTGGAGCTTTTTTATGATGATACCATTTTTCAAGATGGTCTGTACAAGCAATGGCGCCACAATTTGAACATTCCCAAATCTCATCATTAAGAGGATCTAAAATTTCATGCATAATTTCACATTTGTAAATTTTCTGCTCTTTGCTTAGATTATTCAATTTTTGTAGAATTTCTTCCTTAATATTATTCCAATTACTAAGTAAGATCATAAGCTCTGGCGTTTTTAAATCGAAAGGTAAAAGATTAATCCATCTTTTAATTTTCTCGTCGATGCGATTAATTTGCCATATAGTTTTAGAAAATAAGATGTTTAATGGAGAGAGCTTTTCATCTATTTTAGGAAATGTTGCTTGATTATTTTGAAATTTTGCAATGGATTTCATTGAATCTTTATAAAAATAACTGGAAATCCCTTTAATAAGTCGATTTATTCGATTAAGAGGCGTAATAAATGCATTAATTTCATCTTTAATTTTTCTTAATCTGGATGGAATAGTTTTTTCCATCAATAAAATCCATTTATCGTAAATTGCTTGAATATGAAATTCCTTATGCGATTCATAAAAGTCCTCAACTTTCTCTTTCTCAATAATTAATTGATTTCTGAAATTTTCGAATTTTTCTTTGACAAAAAGATCGATATTTAGAACATCAGAATCATTTGTTGTAATTAAGCGAAAAATCTCTTCGAAAATTGTAGATTCAAATTTTTCTAATCTTTTAAGAAGGCTATTGTAATTCCATTGAATAAAATTCTGAGCAAATCTAATGGAGCTGGTTAATTCAGCCCGTAGTTTTTCTATTTTTATTTGACATTCATTTTTGATGGATGAATATTGATCCTTTTTCATTTTTAACAAATATTTGTAGCCTCTATCTTTGGGTAGAGGTAATTTTTTGGACCATTTTTCAGCTGCTGAAAGCCACTTATCAGTTTCTTCGAAAAGTGAATCAAATAAATTAATTCTTGTTTCTACATCTTTAATTTTCCGTGAAATAAGTAACTGATCAAATTCTTGTGTAAAAGTTTCATACAATTGTCCAAACTTATTGATAACTTTTGCAAATTTTGAATCAAATTCGCTCAATGGGAACGGGATTTTTATTAATTTCGGCTTTTTTGAGAGAAATTTTGAATACTTTATACGTAATTTTTTGCGTAGGTGTCCTAAAGCGATTACCACATCATTAATTTCTTCATTAAATTGATTTATTTTATGCGCTAGTGGTAAGTTTAATTTTAAAAAATAATATTTTTTGTTAAATTCTTGTAATTTCTGTATCATATCGACTTTATGAGTATAGATTTCGCTTATTAATTGAGTAATTCCAATAAACTCTTTGACAATTTGAAATTTATAGTAATCCTTAGTTTTATAATCAGATTTAAGGGGTATCCACTCATACATCAATAATTTATCTAAATTTTGTTCAATTAATTCAATATCTTTAAGGATAATGTTAAAATCAGCAAGTCGTAACTCAATATAATCTGCTAATTTTTCTTTTTCTTGTAAGTATTCGAGTTTAAGATGTTTTCGCTTTTGTTTTGAATAGAGAATTTTTCCTATATAACTACTTACCCCAACGATAGCACCGATGATAAATAGAAGTAGAAAAAAGCGCGTATAATCAAATCGAACGGTATAACTTGATAGTTCAGACCTGACTTCATTACCTGCGCTATCATTTGCAAAAATTTGATAAAGAACTTTTGTATTTAGAGGTTGTTTTTCTATTATACCCCATCTAGTTTCGGTAATATTTTTTATAATCCAGCTTAGCCCCCCATCTATGGAATAATTAAGTAATATACTTTCTATTCCTGCACCTAAATCAAAAATATTTCCAATACTGATATTTACAGTTGTATAACGTGTTGGACTTATGGGATCTCTTTTAATATTTTGGAGAACGGGTGGAATAGTATCATCCACAAAATATGAAAAAATTAGGGATGTGTTAGTATTTCCTTCATTATCAGTTAATTCGATTTTATATTGTACAAAGGTACCGTATGCTTGTTCAGGAAGGATACCGTAATTTCGCTCAGTCAGATCTATTATGTGCCATGAGTGCCAATCATCGGTAGTGTAATTTAAAATAATATTATTAATCCCCGAAACAATATCTTGTGGATTAATGATGGTAATATTTACACATTCATAGTATTCAGGTTGGGTATCGTTTTGAAGAATTGTCTCGAAAAAAGGAGGAGTGAGATCGAGCATGAAATCAACTAATATGCTGTTGGTTAAATTTACAGAATCAACAATGGTAACATTTAGAGTGTAGTATCCATCGGGGAGGGAGTTAGCTGGATTTACTAGAATAAGGGCTTCTTCCAATTTTCCAATTGGGTTTGATCCCACGATAATTTCAAATTCAGATATATTGTATCTAAAATCAGTAATTGGAGAAAATGTTCCTTTAACGTTTAATGAGATGAAGAACTGGCTCTCTTTTTGGGTTAATAATTCTCCAGTTATATTGGGAATTGTATTATCAAGGATGATATTTAGAAATGTATTATTATTCAAATCTACCGAATCAATAAGGGTTATATTAAGGCCTATTGGTCCCTCCGTTATGGCGCTTTTATTCACAATTAAAAATTCCCCCGCTTGTTTATTTGAATAGTTTGTTAGAAACTCAAATCGGGAATCATTTAATGTAACCTGTTTTATTAAACTCCCTGTGGCATTCATGAAAATTTTGATTGTTAGGTTGTCAGTATTCAAATAGGTGCCATTATGTGGTGATATTACAAAAATCGAAGGGAGCGTATTATCTAATGAGAGGTATGTCTCATTATAGAGTTGCGAAAAACCGCTAGTTGTATTAGTTACATTAATAATTATTTGGTATAGTCCATCAGGTTGTGTATTAGAAAGATTTATGAAATAATTGACATGGTATGTTCCATTTTTAAAATCAGTTACATTTTCTGCAGAAGGCGTAAATTTATTGTCGATTGTTGAGAAGTTTGCAAAAATACTATAATTTGCTTGATCACAATCAACAATTAATTTGATACAATCGCCATTTTTGTAGTACTGAGAAACAGAAGTTATATTTTTAATTATAGGATGAGTTCCCAATAATTTAATAGAGTTATATGTTTCATAAGAAATATGATTTATAGAATGATTATTAGAATTCATATCCAATAATAAATACCAAAAAGAAAAAATTAATAAACATAATAAAGAGAAAAGTGCTATTTTTTGAGATTTTTTTCGTATTTTCATTTGCAAATTTTATACGCCATTCATTTTTTTCCTGATTTATTTAGACGTATTTATTCAATAAATTTTTACTATTAATCTTATTTCTTTTTTATTAATTGTTTTT
>SUPS01000184.1 GCA_005191415.1 Candidatus Helarchaeota ASGARD archaeon Hel_GB_A | reverse complement strand
TGTTTTTAGAACTGGGGTGAATTTTTGGAAGTCCAAGGCGGAAAAAGAGCTTCCTCGCACTGCAGGGTACTGAGAATAAGCCAGTTTTACGATGCGTTTAAATAGGTTAGTAGCGAGAGGCTTTTATAGTGCCTTGGACAATGCATGGTATAGATAATAAAGATTGAAGATTTAGGGGATTACGATAAATGGTCGCACCTGAGGAACGTGATGCGCTTCTCGCCCTTGAAGCGCAACAGCTTATGAATGAATACCAAACGGAGATTGTAGATGGTTCGATTTCAAGAATGCGCATCTATTTTTCAGTAACTCTTGAAAAACATTACGTAATAGGCATTGATTTTAGTAATTATCCAACAAGTCCTCCACTAATTACCTTACAACAAGCCGTAAAAGAAGTAGTTGGAGATCCTGCAAATCTTGATACGATAAAGAATTGGGATCCCCAAAACCCACCACATATAGCAGAAATTATAAGAGAAATAGAAGGTAAATTATATGAAGCCAATAAATATTGGGAACAAGAGCGTCTAATCAGTGGAGAATTTAATTGCTCGAAGCTTCCTGGAACGTCTAACGAATTTCAAATAAAGATAATGACTTACGGCTTGAAAGAATTTCCTTTTACTTTAGTACTCCGCGATCCTCCTAATCCGCCTGAATTTAAGTTCCCCCCAGATGTCGCTCAAATGGTAGGAAATCTCGAGGAGATTCCTATCTACAAGGAATGGGACCCCTCAAAGAACCCGATTATTGAACTTTTAAGAGAAATAAACTGGAAAATTGATAAACATAGTCGATTAGGGTTTGAAGTTGAATTACTTGAAAGTAGCTTAAAGAATGTTAATTATGATCCAGCAACGCGAAAATTAACTGCAGAAATAAAAGGGGTTTTAAAAACAAGTGATGTAGTCTTTCGATTTCAGGTAGATTTACCAGAAGATTATCCTGCAACACGTCCCAATATATCACTTTTAACAAAAGTGGAGGATGATTCACTTGCGAAACAAATGCATGATGCCGTCGCAAACATGTTAGAAACTTGGTCGCCTTTTAATTTTCTGATTGATCTTTTTAATTCAATCTCTAAGGCAATCTTTAACGCGTCTGTAATGGTTTGTATTGTATGTCATAGCTTAGAATGCCCGACATGTGGGAAGTCAATATCTGCTTTTGAAGGACAAGAAAGCTGCACTGCCCAATGTCCTCATTGCCAAAAACCATATCATGCTCATTGCTGGGAAAAAAATATCGAGTCTATTGGAAAATGCGCCTATTGCCTTCGACCACCTCCTTCATTAGCTGGGCCACCCCCATCTCAACCTCCAACACCCCCTGCATCGGAAGAACCTCCTGAATGAAACTTCAGCGAAACGATTTTGCCTTTAAATAAATCTTTTTCTCTTATTTCTTTTTGAGAAGAATTAATATGTTGTAAAAGATCTAAGGTATTAGTCATTTTGCAGTTCAGACGAATTTACTAGATTTACTAAGAAATGAAATTGGTAAGTGGTGGTAAAACTGACTTTATATGATTTTGGAGAAATCCCGGAAGATTCACGCACTAAATATTTTTTACCACTCTCTAGGCATATTTATAAAGTTTTTCGCCATTTTGGCACTGAATACATGGAGAGTGTCTTCCCGAAATTTAAACAAGTGCAATACGATGTTACTAAAGCTCGCTGGGATAACATGATTTTTACGGGTACCAAGATTCATTCAGGAGAAATCTCGCCTTCTGATGCGATGCGGACAATGCTTTATACAATCCCCCATGTCGTCACCTGTCGTGCGGACCTCCAAGTTGGCAGCAATAAACTTCTGTATGGCGATTCCTGCGACGTCAGTTTCGCCATAATTGATGATTATACTTACGAATTGCTATTTATTTTCAATGGACACATGGAATCCGGAGTTCCTATTGATTGGTGGCTTGTATTACAAGATGATGACCTCCTAGATCGACGTCATATGAAGTATGGCTATAAAATGCGCGAAATTCCTCAAAAAACAAAAAAATTGACGGATGGCGCGAAGCTTCTCGTAGATATTTTGAAAGATATTCGGAATGAACGCACCCCACAATTTTCAACATCTCTTCTTTGGGTGTCCATGTGTTGGAGTTCTGCCATGTTTAACATGTTCTCAGAATTAACTAATTATGAAACTTTATCTAGCATTTACAATGGATTGGCATCGAAAGTATTATTCAAATTGCCTGATTTTTATTTCATTTACTATCCAATTCCCCCTATGTTTGGATCACTGATATATTCAACTCGCGAAAAGTTTGATTTAGTCCTTGCAGGGCTCACAACAAGCCATTATTTGGTTCTCAATACTATAGAAGATGGCGCAATCAAATGGGTAAGAGATGAACTTCCAGAACTTTACAAACTGATTTATATGGAACAATGGGAAGAAGGGCTGCCTACACCCCAAATTTCAATCAAGACAGAAATTCCTACAAAAAAAGAGCAGTTTGTTGGTAAAGATGGTAATTTAGTCAGAAAAGTTCCAGAAGGAACGCGATTAACCTTAGAAAATTTAGAGATCACAGAAGAAGAAGCCTTTAAAGGCTATTTAACCGATATTGACCATGAAACACCTCTAAACTTCTCACCTAGCCACGATAATCTCATAAGTCAAGGGCGGGGTATTTATACGAAATTTTTGAAATAATTTAATACATATAATACTTCTTTATCAGAATAATTGCAGTAATAGCAATAGCTACACCAATAAGAATCCATAACCAGAGAGGCATTTGAAATTTATATTCCCAAGGAACATCATTAAGGAGTCGTCCTCGCTCTCCAGCCAAATCTAAGGCACAAAAGGCATAATAAATTGCCGAGAGAGTCGAATCTGCATCAGGAGAGCTCACCCGAAAGCCTCCGTCTTTATTTTGAAGATCTAAAATCCAATTCAAAGCAGCGTCTAAATTGATCCTAGACAAATACGTCTCACCCAATTTCTGAAGGCTATATATAGCCGCATAAGTATGTAATAGGCTATAATCATTTTCAGATGGTTTGCTACCAAAAGCCCCATAAGAATCTTCGTAAATATTAAGATTTTGGCTTTGATTAATCCAAGAGACGAGAGGTTCTATTAAAAAGCCTCCTGAAATATTTAATCGGTCTATAGAGCCCATTGCAGCCCATGTTGCCCAAAGATTTGAATTATTTCCATCTGTCGCAAAACCTCCGTAGTTATCTGATGAAGAATCAGTATTTTGCCGTCCTAACAACCATGTACTCAAATTAAATTGGCTTAGATTGGTAGAATTAATATATAATGCTTCTAACCCAAAATAGGTTGCATAAAGTGAGCCACTTGCATTAATTTGCGCACTAAAGCCGCTGGTTTCATTGTAAAGCATCGCAATCCAGTCATCTGTGTCGTTATCAAGGACGACATCGAAGAGATTTGTGATCCAAAGGGCATAATAAGTCGCAAAGATGGTAGAATTCGAACCAATCGTATTTCCATAGCCGTGATCTTCATTTCGACAATTATTCACAAACTCGATTATAGGAGCGGAATCAATTTCACCAAGGCGATTATACGCCTTTAATATATAAAGTGCCTGAAAAGTAGCTTCAAGTGTAGATTCAGATGTAGTCGGAGTATTTTTAAAGCCTAATTCAGCTTTACAGTCATAAATAAAGGAAATAAGTGCATCTTTTCTCGAAGTTACAGCATTTAAAGATGGTAAAATGAGTGATAAGAAGAGTATGCTGAGGAAAATGCCTGATACCATTTGTTTTTGGTTCAAATTTAAGTCACTTCGTTAAAAGTCACTTCGTTAAAAGTTTTTAAGGTTTTTAAGGTTTTTTGGTTTAGATGATGAAACTATACTCTTATTAAACCTTTTAAGGTTTTTTGGTACTTATAATCAATTTTTAAGGTAATTGAGTCATTTTCGCTTTAGAAGATGGACCATTTCGAAGGTCATGATTGGAGTTCCATCATATTTTTTCACTGCAAATTGAGGAACCACAATTCCACGATCAGATTTTGTGGTTTCTCGCTTTTCAAGGATAGTTACTTCAACTTCCATCGTTTCTCCTATTTTTAGTGGATTATGAAAACGCATATTCCGAATATCAAGTAAAGAAATGGCGGTCCGTTCGTATAATCCTAATTTTAAGAAGAGACCTACAGCTAATGGAATGATAAAAGGTCCCGGTACGACCCGAGCCTTGTACGGTGTGTTCTCTCTGGCATAAATTTCATCAAAGAATAAGGACATATTAAACCAAGTTAAATTACAAAATTGCAGCACGTCTGATTCAGAAATAGTTCGTCGGGCTGTCTGAAATTTTTCACCTACCTCAAAATCGTCCCAATACCGCCCAGTCATTCCCATGAGTTCGTTGACCGCCTTCGAGTTCTCTTAAAGAATAAATCCAGGAACTAATAACGCGATAGAGACCGCTAGAAATAGGATATAGACAGGAATATTCCAATTTGCGACTTTAGCACCATCAAGAGGCATGATAGGGAGAAGATTGAATACAGCTAGAAATGCATTAATAAAATAAACGTAAAAAACGATATCGAAGTAAATCCCCTTTGCTATAAAGATTAATGGGAAAAAGATTGTTGCAAAAATTAAATTATTTATGGGACCAGCGAGGCTAATTTTACCATTTTGTTCCCTTGTAATATTTCCACCAATATAGACGGCTCCAGGCGCTGCCCAGACGACACCGACCATAAGAGCAAATATTAGTGCCATCATTAAGCCTTGTGGCCATGCGCGGAATTCAGCCCATGCACCATATTTGTTTGCTACAAATTTATGGCCTAATTCATGTAAAATAAAACCCGTAGCGACCGCAAAAACACTTATAAGTAATGCAGTTGGGAATAATGCCCAATCTATGTACATTAACCCATAACCAGATAACGCAAATGCAAATGCAAAGGTAATAACAAGCATAGATACTAATAAATCTTGAATTTCTTTTTTGCTAAAGTGAATTTTTCGGGGAGGTTCAACAGAAACATAATAAGACATTAAAATCACTCATTCGGAGTCGAATTTCATTATTTCGTTAATAAAAAACATTATCTATTAAGCTATAAATAATTTCGTAGTTTCTTATTACAACCTTTGAGAAGGAGTGAAAAAGCTATGAGAACCGAATAGAGAAAAAAATTTAAGAAAAAAAGAGAGAAAATTCAATACCTTTTTCTATAACTTCTCCCTGAGTAATCGCCTCTGCCCCCTTTATAGGGGCGCCTGCCATATCCACTTCTACCGCCGCTATCGTACCTTTGATGGTATCGCGGCTGTTGTTCGAATACTTTATCAGATAAGTTATTATCAATATTTACTTCTGTAGGAGAATCTCCTTCTATTTCTTCAATCGTTCCGTATTTACCGATATTGAGCCTCAAGGAGCTTCTAAAAATACTTGTATAACCATTTTCTATTTTATCAATATGATCTATTATCATTTTATCAATATCATCGTTCCATAAGGTCAATAAAATACTCCCAGTTTCATCGCCAACTAATGCTTCAGTAACTCTTAAGGTCTCTCCTGTTTTTCTTGATACAACTTCTCTTTCCTCATTCATTGATTTACATTTCACTTTTATATTAATTCCTCTAAGACCAGGTCTTAAATCTTCTACAACTTTAAATTCTTCGACTTCAGACATTTCAATTCATCTAACATACATACTTAAAAATAGAAAAAATGTGTAATGCTGATTTTCAGCCGCCTTTTCTTTCTATAACAAAGATAGAAAAAGTTTGCAGTTCCGATTTTCAGCCAACGCATTTTTCTATTTTAATAGATAGGTTACCATTAATATATATAAAGTTTCTTGAATTTAGTACAGATAGAAAATTAACTAGTTTACGTGATCATGTGAGAAACTTTGGAAAGAAAATTGATGTTGCTCTTTATAGAGGGCCTGGAGCAGAATTAGTGCATGATGTTGAGAAAATATTGAAGAATCACATTAATTATCGCTTTATTACAGCATCAAAGATTCGTAAAGGCGCATTAAAGAATTATGAAATACTCATTATGGCAGGAGGCTATACGGCTCGATATATACCAACTTTAAAAGCCGAGGGATGTAATGCCATCAAAAAGTTCCTTTGGAATGAGGAGGGGAAATACCTTGGTATATGTGCAGGGGCTTATATCGCAGGATCTGAAGAATTGAAAATTTGTAAATCGAGAATGCTCCGAAAAGCAGGAATTTTTACCTGTAAAATTACAATTGCAGATAAAAACCATCCTATATTTGCTGATCTGGATAGCCCAGAATTAGAAGTTTATTATCAGAACGGACCACATATTCACCCACATAAAGATGAGAAACCTTTAGCATTGTACTCTGATGGTACGGCTTCACTGATCGAAACCACACATGCTTTAATTTTCAGTTGGCATCCAGAAAAATTACCATCTACGAGTCCTATTCTTTTAAGAAGCATTGACTATTTATTGAAGTAATTACTAAAAAATAAATTAACAAGAAGTAGCTTAGGAGAAAAAATAAAATTGACTTTATTAGAAGAGCTACTTGAGGGGAATACAAGATTTAGAGAAATTTATTTGAAATATGCAGATCGATTACCAACTAAGCCAAAAAAGAAGCTTGCAATCATTACTTGTATTGATACACGGCTTAATCCCATACGTATTTTTCATATAAATGTGGGAGATGCTGTAATTCTGAGAAATGCTGGTAATCAAGTGACTGATGATATAATTCGCTCCTTAATAATCGCAATCGCAAGTGGAGTAAATGAAATAGTCATTCTAGGGCATACAGATTGTTTTTTAACAAAACTTACACCTTTAAGATTGGCATTAAGCGTTCAAGAACAGGGAGGTACAATAGATGTAACATCTCTTATAACATCGAAGGATTTATTTACCACTTTTTCAAATGCGGAATTAAATGTAAGAGTACAGGTTCAAAAGCTTCGTAATAATCCGATTATCCCTAAGAATATACCCGTTCATGGCTTACTTTTTCATGTGAATGGTGGAGAATTAAAAGTTATTGTGAATGGGTATGAACCATCGGTCGAGAAACCATCAAAAGTTAGAACTTTTGCATTTGAAATGCCTGATCTCAAGATGCCTTCGCTCTCAAAAACAAATATTCTTGGACCTATTACCAAGCTAAAGAAAAGTACTGAGAGTAAATCGTAATATCAAATACCAAGCTAATGAAAAGTACTGAGACTAAAATTTCTGAAGATTTTAAAACAAAAGTCCATAATTCTAATAAAAACTTTTGAGAATCTTAATAAGATCTTGTTCATTTCAAAATTATTGAGATGAAAAAATAGGCAAATTGAATTCTATTAAGTAAAATCCATTAACCTCTGGTATGAAGAATGGCGCAAGAAAATATAAAGCATTGGGCAGACGATTTAGCAGCGGCTATAATTCAACGGGAGTTCTATAACTATATTGAGAAAAGAATCCCTAAACTAAAGGAAGTAACGGTAAAAAGTAGTACCTCTATCAGCGGAGTGCCACATATTGGAAATGCCTCAGATATTTTTAGGGCGGAGGCGGTGGTAAAAGCACTAAGAGATGCAGGTGTGAAAGTTAGATTCATTTGGGTTGCAGAAAATATGGATCCTCTACGGAAAGTCCCAGCTGGTATTCCATCAGAATTTGAGGCATATCTTGGGCAATCTGTAGCTGAACTTCCCTGTCCAGAAAATTGTTGTCGGAGTTATTCTGAGCATTTTGTGAATCTATTTATTGATTCGCTCCGTGAAAACTTTGGAGTAAAGCTTGAAGTATTGTATATGGACCAGATTTATTCTTCAGGGCAGATGTATCCTCTTGTGAAAGCGGCGTTAGAAAAAATTGATCAACTCAGGAAAATTATTAATCTTTACAGGGATACGCCCCTTCCTGAGAATTGGATCCCATGGAAACCCATCTGTGAAAATTGCGGGAAGATCATTACGACTAGAATGAAGGGGATGGAAGGAAATGAAGTCAAATATTCTTGTGAGGATTATTCTTTTAAACATCGGAAGATTGCAGGATGTCATTATGAAGGGGTTAGTGATATTCGAAAGGGGCATGGGAAATTGCTTTGGCGCGTAGAATGGGCAAGTCAATGGGCACTTTGGAAGATTCTTTTTGAGCCTTTTGGGAAAGAACATGGAGTGAATTGTCCGCATGTTACGGGTACCCCACGGATTGGTGCAGGTTCTTTTTGGGTGGC
>SUPS01000183.1 GCA_005191415.1 Candidatus Helarchaeota ASGARD archaeon Hel_GB_A | reverse complement strand
ATTCTGTATTGATTTCTTTCAGGACATTCTAAATTACTGATATAATTTTTAAGGTCTAATGGCATATTTTCAAGGGCTAAAAACTCCGAAAAACCAAGTGCCTCCTTCAATAATGAGATATTTCCTGTTTTTTCATATAAAAGACACTTAATTATACATATATTTTGAGAAACCTCCGATATTTTTTTCAGCAATTTTTCTTTATCAGCTACGCTCGATTCGGAAAGTATTTGAATTTTCAGATCATTGAATAAATTTATAAAAAAATCATTAGCTTTTGATAATTTAGTTAATAATAGATAATTTACTCCAATCGCATTCAATAACTCAAATTCTTTTTCTTCATCGCTTGTTAATTCCAAAGCCTTTTTATAATAATAAATCGAATCTTCATAATTTTGTTTATCTTTCCATATGTCACCAATTTTTACTAGAATCTCAATAAGAAGCCCCTTATTATCATTTTTTTTAGCAAACTTCAAGCTCTCCATTAAATATTCATAGGCCTTCTCATGATCTTTATTCAAAGAATAAAGGATTCCAAGATGATATAAGATATAATCAAAATGAAATTGATTAATGCTCTGTGCTAAGTCATAACTCTTTTCTAAAAATTCCAAAGCCTTTTTTCTTTTATTACCTTGTAAATAAAGAAACCCGATTTCATCGAGTATTATTGTTAAATTCTTTTTATCATTGAGCTTTTCAGCTAATTTAACCCCTTTTCTATAGTAATTAAGAGCCTGTTTGGTATTTCTTTCAATTTTATAAATATTTGCTATCTCTCGATATAAATTTAGCAAATACGAAGGATCTTTTTCTTTTTTAACAATGTCTAAACTTTTCATCAAGTATTCTAATGCCAGGTTCGCTTGTTCCTTTTCCAAAAGTATGCTTGAAATAGTCGAACGAATTTTTAAAATGAGAGGTGGTTTTTTCGTATCTAGTGCTATTTTTAAGCTTTCTCGACACTTTTCCAAAGCGCTATCCAAATCTTTCAAAATGCGATATGTTTTTCCGATTTTATTCAATAACAATGCAATTGCTTCTAATATTTGAGTCGTTAAATGAGAATGTGTATATACAACTCTTTCTTTTTCATTTTCTAAAATTTTCAAGGCTTCTTGGTAAGCGTTCATCGCATTTTCTATTTTTCTATTTACTTTATAAGCATCTCCTATTCCCTCCCAGATTCTAGCTATTTGTAGAGCCGTTCCTCCTCCTTTTTTAAAAAATTTTAAGCTAGTTTTAAATGCATCAAGAGCGTCTTTTAATTTCCCTTTCTTCGCCAAAACTTTCCCCTTTCTGAATGCCAAATTCCCCCTCTCAATTTTTGAGCCATATTTCTTAACAATTTTTTCTGCATTTAAATAAATACTTAAAGCTTGCTCATATCTATTATTCAATTCGTGATATTCGCCTTTCTTAATCAATTCTTCATAAACTTTCATTTGTTGTTCAAATTCAAATCTTTTGACAGACACGGATATACTCACTCAATTAATTCATTTAATTTTAATTACAGAATTTTAGATTAGATCTGAGATTATTTATCAATAATCTCATAATATTAAGAATCTTTTCGTCTGAGAAATAAAAATAAAAAAATAGATAAATTATTCGTGTCTAACTTTCTCAATTATGGCTAATAGACACCCAATAATGATCAACAAAGCTCCCACGGTGGCAGCGAGGAATCCTAGGATGAGGATGAAAATTATTGCCCAGTAATCGTCCAGCTTATTAAATCCTTCAA
Source organism: Candidatus Helarchaeota ASGARD archaeon Hel_GB_A (assembly GCA_005191415.1). Classification (GTDB taxonomy): domain Archaea; phylum Asgardarchaeota; class Lokiarchaeia; order Helarchaeales; family HEL-GB-A; genus HEL-GB-A. The sequence continues at coordinate 6,523 of SUPS01000183.1, read as the reverse complement.
TTATTATGATTACAATACCAAGAACAATTCCTATTATTTCTTTAATGGGATAATCATGGAAGATTATTCCAAAAGCATATTGACTCACGCTGAAAGTTCCAGTTAAATTTGCAATTATACTTAAAATCCCTATTACAATGCATAAAACTGCCCCAATGGCAACAAGAACAGCAGCTAAAAGCTCTAAACCAGTCTTTTTTCTCTTATATTTTGTTTTTCTTTTTTTTGGCATTTTATTCACATGTATTTCTGAATTTCTATACTAAAAATCCGAATTTTTTTATTAATTCAATTGATTTCTTTCTAAAATTAGGGATAATTGTTAAAAAAATTTTTCGTATCTTATTCCAAGCCTGGAATTGAGCATGCATCTGCACGACACTGCTTACAAAGGCGAAATTGAGGTAATACTCTTTCACATTGGTTTCGGATTGACCGAAGCAAATCACAAGTAGGCGGTCGAATGTGATTTAGTTCGGCGAGTGGGATAAGTGGCATGATATTATGAATATATGCCCCTAATTCCTTAACTTTTTTTGAAATTTCCACCATATGAAAATCATTGATGTTTGGAATTAAAACGCTATTGATTTTCACTAACATTCCTAAATCAGCGCTTTTTTGCACACCTGCGAGCTGATTCTCAATTAATTTCTTGGCTGCTTCATAGCCTCGCCATATTTTTTTATCGTAAATTATCCATGAATAGATATTTTTCCCGATGTGTGGAGAAACTGCATTTATTGTCACTGTAATGTACCTTACTCCTAACTCAAAAATATACTCCGCATATTCCTTTAAAAGTAATCCATTTGTGCATATGCAAAGTTGTACGTTCGGGTATTTCATGTTTATTAATTCTAATGTCTGAAAAGTTTCCTTGTTATAAAGAGCTTCTCCTGGACCAGCAATTCCTATAACTATTTCTTTAGAATTCCTTTCGTCAATAATTTTTTTAACTAATTTTAAGGCATCGTAGGGTGAAATTATCTGTTTTGCGACTCCTGGTCTTGTAGTATGATAATGGGCACCAATTTTCCTATCACAATATTTACATTTGATATTACATTTTAAAGCGACGGGTAAATGAACTCGAAAAACCTTATAATGAGCTACCGAATCAAAACATGGGTGCGTACTCGCTTCAATTCGCTTTAAATCTAGGTAATTAATAATATTTCACCTTACCTACAGAATACTTTCAAGATAAACAGAAAAAGAGGGATTATAAAATTTTATGGCAATTAATACAAATCGTTTTATTTCAAAAAGTACCCTAAAATTTTATATGCAACTTCCTTGTGTTATTCTTTATCTTTTATTAAAATTGAGGTGCGGATCACTCAACAAAGAATAAAGTGGAGTAGGTTGCTTATGTCGCAATTGAAACCAACAGGTGTAATTTATTCTGATGATTATTTACTCCATGAAACAGGGACCCATGTAGAAAATAAGACAAGATTAATAGAAACATGGAAATTATTGAATGAAAATCAGATCTTTAATACCGGAAAGGTCGTTCATATCAAACCGATTCCCGCAAATTTAGAGGAAATTGAAAGAGTTCATACTTCTTACTATATTGAACAGGTTAAAGAAAGGTGTGCGCGTGGAGGAGGCTGGTTAGATGGCGATACAGTAGTATCTGAAAAAAGTTTCGATATTGCATTACTAGCTGCTGGTGGCGCTATCATTGCTGGCGATAAAGTTGTTTCCAATGAATTAGCAAATGCATTTTGCCTAATACGTCCCCCTGGACATCATGCACGGGAAAGCGCTGCAAGAGGTTTCTGCATTTTTAATAATATTGCTATTCTTGCTCGTTCTTTACGGGCTCGTTATGATGCAATTGACCGTGTCCTCATTTTAGATCATGATGCGCATGCTGGAAATGGAACCTCCTACACCTTTTACGATGGAGAAGACGCATCGAAAGTATTGGTTTTTGGCTTTCATCAAATCCCTCTCTATCCTGGGACATGTTATATAGACGAAATAGGAGCAGGTAATGGAGAAGGATATAATTTTAATATCACGATGATGAGAGGATCAGGAGACCCACAATATCTAGCGGTTATGAATGAAATATTCGATCCCATTGTGAAGCAATTTAAACCAGATATTATACTCGTTTCCGCAGGATTTGACGCTCATTTTTCCGATCCTTTGACTGATTTAAATCTTACTGTTCAAGGCTTCGGGAATATTATAAGAAAGGCTAAATCCGCTGCTGAAAAAATCTGTAATGGTCGAATTATCATACTTTTAGAAGGAGGGTATAACTTATCGGCGGTCTCTCGAGGTATCCTTCAAGAGATTTCCGTACTAGCAAATCTTGAAATTGAACTAGAGGATCCCCCTCCCAAAATTGATCCGGAGACTGAGCAATACGGGAAAAAGCTCATCGCCCAAATAAAAGAATTGTTTAGTCCCTATTGGAAATTTTATTGAATTATCCATACATTATTTTATTTTTCTGTGTTTTTAATTTATCCTGCTGAATTCGGTGTAACACTTCTTTAAACAGATCTGAATCAATAATTGGTTTATCTCGTAAAATAGCGAGGTGAATCGCGCCTTTAATGAGTTTATCTTTCAGTTCTCGTCCTGAAAAGTCGTTCGTTTCTTTCGCTAATTGTGATAAATCTGCGGTGATTTTAATAGGAGACTCTTCTGAATAGTGCTTTAAAATTTGCAATCGTTCTTCAAAAGTTGGTAAATTAAATTTAATTTCTTCTTCAAAACGATTTCGTACCGCAGGATCTAATAGAGATGGGGCGTTCGTTGCGCAAATAGTTATTACCCCGAATACTGAATTTAATCCATCTAATTCCGAGAGTAATGCACTGACTACTTCTGAAACATCCCCTCTAATCGATTGGAATCTCCGATCCAATGCAATGGCGTCTAATTCATCAATAAAGATAATAGATGGAGTGTTCTCTTTAGCTACAGAATATAGTTGATGAATTCTTCGTGCGCCATCTCCCACGTGTAATCCAATTAATTCTGTTGCTTTTGTAAGTAAAATGGGAACTTCTGTTTCACAGGCAAGGGCGCGGGCCATCATAGTTTTTCCAGTGCCAGGAGGGCCATAAAATAGAATATTTTTTGGAACCCATTTTGCGAATCGCTCGGGTTCCTTTAAATATTTCATAATGACCCGACATTTATCCTTTCCTTCTTGATTACCTACAATATCTTTGAAATAAACTTTTGGATATTCTAATTTGATTGGTTCAATACGGTTTTCCAATACAATCCGAGTATCGACGGAAATTTTTCCCGTGGTGTAGTTTTTTTTGACTTGTAATTTGATAACTTGGAAGGCGAAATCTGGGTATAAAAATTGATCAAAAAGAAAGCTTCCCTCTGAAACGATATATCCGGACCATTGTTCACGTGCATAAACTTCAAATAATTCAGGGTTATCACTGATAATAATTGGCGGATTTGCTTCGCCAATAACACGAAGGGGATACCCTGCGGGTTTTAAAACAAGCTTTTTTATGACAGGTATTTCCTCACATGATTTTCTATCGAAAAAAGTATCGATTTCCTCTTTTTTTGGCAGGGCTTGTCGGACCTTATGTTTTTTCCGAACCATGTGAATGAAAAGGAAACAAAACTATAAAAAGTTATGTATGGTAACAACTATTTATGAGATGCTTTCTCTGTATTGAAATAAAGAAATCAGAAATCATAAAAAAAATTCTTCAATTTCAACGTGAATTAAACTCTATTGACGCTAAAATTAAGTTTGTTGAGGAGGAAAATTTTCATTTAACACTCAAATTTCTCGGTAACATTGATCCATCAGTAGTAGATGACATATATTCAATAATGAAAAAAATTCCTTTCAAATCTTTTTCAATTTGCCTTAAAACGGTAGGATCTTTTCCTAAAACTCGCCCACGAGTAGTATGGATTGGTATTACTGCGGGGCAAGAGGAAATTCTTTCTATAATGGCTTTTTTGAATCAAAATTTGAAATCATTAGGATTTAAACCAGAGAAAAGAAAACCATCAGTTCATCTAACTGTTGGACGGGTGAAATTCATAAAAGATAGGAATTTATTTTCTAATATTTTAGAAAAGTGGAAGGATTATTCATTCGGAGAAATGCAAGTTACAGCGATTCAATTGAAAAAAAGCGTATTAACTCCAAAAGGTCCTATTTATACCACACTGAAGGAAATTAAATCTCTCTAAGGATAGAAAAGGGGTTCTGGCTCAGAAATAATTATTTCAGGCTCGAGCTCTCCTATCTTTTTGGGATCAATCGGTTTCCTTTTGGTCTTTTTACATTCTTCTTCCGCTTTCTTCATTCGATCAAAACTGGATTGAAATAAAATTTCCGCATCCCGAATATCTGCTCTTGCATGCACGGGAAATTTTCTTTGTGCTTTTTCAAAATGCGAACAAGCAAGATTATAGTATGCTGCGGAAATACACGGGGCTCTGTCAATATATTTTTGGTGCTCTCCCATACTTCTATATCCCTTGCCGAGGCAAATCTCAGCATATCCATATAAACTACTTGATAAAATTGAATTTTCTAATGATTGTGCAGCTTCGATTGCTTTTTCTGCTCCACCTTTGTACAATTTAGCCGCTCTGATATATTCTGCTTTCCCCTCACTCTCCTCAGCTCTAATTTCTTGAATTCTAATTAAATAATAATTTATTTCACTGATTATTTTATCTATATTAATAATTCGATTCAATAAATTCCGTTGCTTCTTCACACTACGTGCGAAAATTAATGCAGTACTTAAAATGTTTGCTGCTTCTTTTGAATACCTTATTTCTTCTTCTTTATTCTTTCTTTTTAATGAATGTTTTAATAAATTGGTATACACATCAGCAGCTTCGAGAAGGATATTACAAATCTGAATTTTATCATCCTCTACCTTTACCATATTACCAGATAAATCTCGGATTTCAAGAATTAAGCCAATTTTTTCAGGAGATACTCGTTTGGTTGCAAAGGCTAAAGTTTGTGCCAACCGAATCATTTGCTGAGCATCTCTTTCAGATACTTCTCGTTGATGCGTGAAAATTTCTGTTCTAATTTGGGAAATCTTCGTCCAAAAGCTGTACAAAATTGAACCAACTTGCAAAAAAGCATCAGTTGCAAACTCGATTCTTTTAAGTTCTTCAAATTGTTTTCCTGCCGAAATAGCTAAATCAATGGCTTTTTCATATTTTTCATTTTCAGCCAGTGTTAAGGCCTTCTCTAACATTTCTAGTGGAACGGAGATCGAATCATCATATTTTTCCGCTAGTTCCGTTTTCGTTGATGATTGAATAGAATCGCCTACCTTCGGTTTGGCCTCTCCATACTCCTCAACAAGTGGTCGTTGAGCTGTTGCACGATGAGAAAGATCAATGAGCATTTGACCCACAAATTTATCATCTAATCCTTCAATTTTCCATCTCAATTTTCTATATGTAGAGTTAAAGTTAGTTGGATCGTCTAAGATAAAAATTTCGAATCCTGAATAAGTCGAACTTATTTTAGAGGGATCAATTACTAAAGCAATCGCGTTAGGATTTATTCCTTGATATCCAATGTGGTTTTTAATATCAATAGAACTTAAGAAAATATCGAGCCCTGGGTGAGAATGATACCAGCCGACAAGGAAAAAACCTTTTTCAGCTGCTTTTTCATTTACTTCTGCCGCTTCTATATAATGTTTTTCCTCAAATTCAACTTCTGTTGCCCCGCCATGAACCATTGGTATAGCTTCATGCACTACAACTTGATTCTCTTCAATTTTCCCGACTAAAAACCCATAAACCTCACGCCATTGATTTCTATTAATTCCTGGATTACAAAAACGTGTGCTATGCAAAACTATATCTTTATATGCTTGAGACATTAAAATAACAATCATATCATTTCCTGAATCATTGGGTACGCCTATATTTTGAGACATATTTCAATCCTCAGTTTAGATGAAAGTTTATAACATTAAATAAGTAATTTTAGCTTAAAATATATTTTAGGTTTAGATCACTATGAAAAACGCTAAAATTAAGATGGTTGAAATAACCTCTAAACCAGCTTCATTGCGAGAAGCAATAGCAGAAGGAAAAATATACCTTAAGAAGAGTACAATAGAACAAATAAGGAATCAAACCATTCAGAAAGGAGATCCTATTCAAGCTGCCGAACTTGCGGGAATTATGGCAGTAAAACAAACTTCACAATTAATTCCTTTATGTCATCCCTTATCAATCACTCATATCAAAATAAATATCAATCTTGAAGAAAATTTCGCGAAGGTACGCTGTGCTGTGAAGAGTATTGGGCAAACGGGGGTCGAAATGGAAGCCTTAACAGGTGTATCAATCGCATTATTGACAATATGGGACATGACTAAGCCACTAGAAAAGGATGACCAAGGACAATATCCAACAACATCTATTACCGAGATTAAGGTTATTGAAAAGAAGAAGCGAGATTTCAAAAGTTTATAGCAGAATTATATATTAAAAATTAATTTTAACAAAATAT
>SUPS01000182.1:7713-8353 GCA_005191415.1 Candidatus Helarchaeota ASGARD archaeon Hel_GB_A | reverse complement strand
TGCGAGAACTAATAAATATAAAAAATTATAAAATCTTTCAAGATTTTTATAGAAGATCGCCCAGTTCTCGCCTGGAATTTCAATTATACCGCCAACGAGTATAAGTATCGATTCTAAGGATACATAGATGGTAGCCACAAATGAAAATCCAATTGAACCCGCTACATAAAGTTCCCACGTACCCGATGCATAAGCCATGAAGGTTATAAGATAAAGATCAGGTATTATATATGGTAGAATAAGGAAAATAATTATTATCAAGCCCATAATCAACGCTAGAATTCCGCCAGCTTTTTTACCAGCCATTGCTAAGATACCTCCAACTAATGCGAGCACACTAATTAAGAATATGACTAACCAAGGAAGAAAATATTGAAAACTAACTGATATAAAACTTATTGCCGTTTGAATACCTACGATAGGATGTATCAAAAGTGGTAGTAATACCATAAAGCCACCAATTAAAGCGAGCAATCCTCCGATTACTTTATTTGCACTCATATTTCATTACCTTAATTTTTTCATTGATTTTTTTTTGATAATAATTCTTTAAATATTTCTATATAAAAAATTATTCTTTTTAAGAAATTATTCTTATTTAAAATTAAATTTGTTTCTTTTAATTTGTCCTATATTAAAG
>SUPS01000182.1:0-7703 GCA_005191415.1 Candidatus Helarchaeota ASGARD archaeon Hel_GB_A | reverse complement strand
ATACTAAAGTTAAGCTAGAAAAAGATATTTTTAAAATAAAGTTAAAGAAATCCGAAAATATATCATGAGAATTCTGAAAAAGGTTGTATAGAATTAACTTAATTATAGAATTAACTTTATAGAATTAACTCAATCATAATAAACTTTAAATAAATTTGACTTATGAATTCCTTAAACAAATTCAAACTTTCAAATTTCTGAATTCGATTTTGATAAATTAAATGAAGGGGATAAGATAGAAAATTTATCTTTTATTCTTAATCAAGTTTCTAAGATAATCTAAAAACCAAAAATTATAATAAAAGAGACGACGTTGCAAAAATTAAATCGAAATTTAGGAAGGTTAGGTATCTTTAATACTGTCTTAGGGAACATTGGAATTAAAACACACTGACCGTTATTAGCTATTAACTATTATCGATTGAAATAAAATTACAGAAACCACCAACTAGAATAAGAATAGTTTCCAAAGAAATTCCTATAAATAAATTGAAATATAAGGCTCCAAATCCTAAGGTCCAGGAAAAAAAGGAAAATTGTACAAAGGAGATCATTTCACCAGGGTTCATATAATAAATAAAGCCAAAGATGGCTGAAAGCACTCCTGCCACAAGCATAAGTGCATTACCACCCCTTTTTGAACCTATGGCTAAAATCCCACCCAATACTGCCATCCCTGCAATAAAAATGTTAATTATCCATGCAACCATTGTTATATTTAAGGCGAGCCAACTTGTATTTAATACTAATTCTATAAAAATAAAGATTCCCCCAATTAAAGCGAGCAACCCTCCGATGATTTTTAGAACTTTCATCTTTAATTCCTCGGTTCGATTTTCTCTAATTATTTTTCAAGTAATTGAATTTTCTTCTTATTGGTATAAAAGGTAACTTCCTTAAAGGGAAAATAGATAATTTCATTAGGGAAATAATTATTTATGAGTTTTATTGAATTAGAATCTCAAAAAATTCCTCGAATTACAATCGGGACGAGTCCTTTCATGGGTGCGGGTCAATTCGGGCCACTTGGTTTTGTATGGCGAAGCGAATTCTTCCAGAATGCAGAAAAAATGGCTAATTTAATGCAATTGAGTTATGAATATGGCGCCAAAGGCGTTGAGGTTATTCCTGCCGGACAAATATTAACTGCTGCTTTATTAACGCAAGAAAAATATCCTGAATTCACAATCCTTGGCAGTACTTTCTGGGAACGTGGAAAAAATGATTTTAGAATAAGTGAGTTAATCAAAGCAGATACCAAAATCATTTTTCTTCATGGATCAATCTCAGATCAGCGAGATCTTCATTTGATTCGACCACTTTTATCAAAAATACGAGAAGCAGGGAATATTCCTGGAATGGCTACTCATTATCCCCTCTATACCATTCCTTTTATTCAAAAAAACAAATTAGATTGCCCTGCTATTTTGTTACCTTTCAATTATCGCGGTGAATTTATGGGCAATCAAAAAGCGGTTGAGGAGATCGTTGATTCAATGGAGTATTTTTTTGTTGCCATGAAGCCTTTAGCCGCAGGCAAGATTCCTCCACGGAAAGCTTTCCCTTACTTAGGTAAACATAATATTTCAGCAGTAACAATTGGTATGGTGACTGAAGAGGAAGTTATTGAAACCGTAACTGAAGCGAAAAAAGTTTTTAAATGATTAACCTAAATTTCCAAACCATCCCCGCACTTTTTTCCGCATTTCTTTCTGGTATTCTATAATTGCTTTTTGCTCATTTAATGTGATTGCCTTTAATTTATTAATTCGAGGGACAAATTTCTGCTGGATAAAATATTCTCTTAACGAATCTTCAATAAGATTTTTGGGAATTTTTTGTGGATTGTCTGCAAATGACGGGTATAAATCTTCCCACTGTTCTACAAATTTCCATACCTTTTCTTTATTTAAAAAAATTGGAAGAATACCCATCAAATTTGGAGAAGTTACCGCAATATTTGCATGCGGTACTGAGTATTGGTTTCCATTAAAAGAGATTGCAATTCCCCCTTCTTTATCCACTCTGCGAAGCATATCTTTATCTGTTATACTATCTCCTGTCGCAATCATTTCAGAAATTGGTACTGTTAATTTTTGTGAAATTTCCTCTACTGCTGCCTCTTTCCGTCGACCTCCCCGAACTATAATTCTATTCATCGCTTTAACGTAATCCGATGGGCTCTTCCAAAAAAATTGATTTAAATCATCAATTACCACTTCAAGTCGGGAGCCTTTTTCTAAATACTCTTTAAAAATCGAACCAATTAAGATCTGAAGATGGTCTTCGATATTCTCAAGATCTCCTCGTGTTGCTTCAATATCTAAAGTAGTGCAATAGACATGATCTAGAGGAATACCCAACTCCTGAGCAACATTATACGCGTGCTGTGTATAACTTGTCGAAATTATTGAAATATCCCAATTAGGTTTTAATGCTTCTATAGTTTCTTTTGAACCAGGTATTAATCCGATATTCTTTTTAGAAATTTCCACTAATTCTGAATCCGTAAAGTATGAAACGTATAAAGGGGCTAAAAGTTTTAGAGTATCCCCAGGTTCATAACTTTTAATACCTAATTCTTTGATTATCGCAGGATTCTCGATGAGATAATCATCATAATTACTAATCATCTGAAAAAATTCATCCAATCTCTCATATTTAAGGCGTGTTTCTAATAATTTGCATATTTCTGCTGCAAAATCTGTAAAACTTAACGGACCTTCCATATCAAATGCGCACACATTCATATTTATCCCTTCTCATGCTACTTAGTATGTATTCTTTCCCCTCTTTTAAAAAAATATGGCTTTAAAGTCGGTACTCTGGAGATAATATATCTATCTAAAAAAAGAAAGGAAGGGGAAACTCAATGTCAACAATTTATCGAATCTTTCCGAAACTCGAGGATTATAACTATTCCAAGGACTAGGACGGCTAATAAACTTAAAGAGAAATCGAATCCTGGAATGCCTCCACCACCATTACCTTGTGAAGGATCACCCCGTAAAATAGTCAAGGTTGGATCTCCGAAAATCGTCATTCCATATGAATTAGAGGGATTATTTAATCCTGCCGATGGAAGGGTGGCATCCGAAAACCATCGCATTAAACTATAACCAATCGATTTATTCTGTCCAAGAGGTCTAAAGAACCATTCTGGCTCATATAATCCACCCCTTTTACTACTTCCAATGACTGCTAAAGTATTATTTGAGAATAGGTATTCAGTAGCGATATTATTTGTTTGCGAAAAATCGGCTGCTGAACACGCAAACAACACGTAAAATAATGGCTTAGTATCAATACTCCGAATTTCAGCGGTAGTGGTAGTGCCACTAGGGGTCCACACATGTTCATAGTAATAAGAATGAACGAAGAGATGAACCATTTCATAAGATGTATTGGTCAATATGTTTTCATAATGTGTATCCGTAGTGATAGCGTTAGTGGCAATGATCGTTTGATTTTGATAAGCATATATTGATTGTCCTGCCCACTCTGCTGCATCAGCACTCCACGTATCATCAATATATACTAATTCACGGTGTGGACGTCGAAGAGAACCATTCCGATACATATGATTTTTCAAGAAATAATTGTTTAATGCATTAATTTCTTGATTAATGTCAGATCCATTCAAGGTAGATGCATCGATTCTCCCAAGCCAAATCTCGGGATCTCGATCTCCAGCTCCATCCGAATGCCCTTCATATATATGATTGCCATCACTATCTGTCCAGGTTCCATCTAGATCCATGAAATACAAGTCACATGGGAAAATCTGCCCCAAATCATACATCACATACGGTAGCCTACCAACGAAAATGACCCCTTCTAATGGTGAAATAGCGAATTGAGTAGCGCAGTAAGATCTTATAAAATCAGCATCGCTGAACATTCCTAGCCCTGAAGGAGAATGATTAAAAATTATGATCTGTCTCCCTGTCTTTTCCAAATCTGATTTAAACTGAGTTAAACTACTATTTATACCGTCATATATTGTAGAATTCACATAAATATAAATTATACTCCCTGAAGCAGAACCCGTGAGCCCTTTTTTATTCAAAACATCTGAATTTTCCTGGATAGCCGCGTTATCAATTGCCAAATTTATAGAACTTAAAAGTATTATGATGAAAAATATCAAGAATAGCTTAGAGTAAAAAGATTTTTCCATGATAAATCATACTTCCCAATAATAGATTTTGGTATATTCAGATTTGTATTTTACTTATTTTTTTAAAAGGAACTATTCGTATTAATGTGTTTTCTTTATTAGGCTATATAAAAGTTGAAAAATGAAAGTATATATACAATATTAACGTCTTTTACATGGAGCTAAGAATATGTCAAAATTTAATAATTCAGTTTTTCTCTTTTTCTTTCTCATTCTTATAAATCCGATTTATGGTTTTTTCCTTATATCCTCTCCATCACTGACTAATTCGAATTTAACGGATGCATCATTAAAAATTAAAACGTATAATTCTGAATTCCATGATCTTACATGTATCTCGGATTATTCGCCTAGTTATCCAAACAATGATATGAGTTGGATGGCTCGGATTGCCATTGATTCACGAGATTTTCTTCATGTAGTTTGGGCAGATGATACAGATAACGTAAGCACTTGGGGAACTGATTATGAGATTTTGTATTCATATTTTGATGGGTCTTCTTGGAGCATCCCTATTGCAATTTCGGATTTTGGATTGCCAACCGATGGTAAAAGTTGGCAACCTTCAATTGCTGTTGATTCCCAAGATAATATTCATGTAGTTTGGAGTGATAATACTCCAGGTCCTTGGCAAACTGCATCTGAATTCGAAATTTTTTACTGCAATTACTCTATGAATAGTGGGAATTGGTCTTCGCCTATTGCTATTTCTGATGATGTTACAAATTGGAATACAGGAAATTCGCGTATTCCTTTCATCGCAATTGATCATAATGACAATCTCCATGTTGTCTGGTATGATGATACGCTCGGTCCATGGGGCGGCGGGATTGATACCGAAATTTGGTATATAAATCGAACTAATGGCAAATGGGGATCTGCTATCTGCGTTTCAGACGATGCAAGCAATTTTAATACGGATACGAGCGAATTTCCTTCTATTGCTGTTGATAGTAAAAATGGTGTTCATATTGTTTGGGAAGATGACCATAATGATCCAAGCTGGGGAAATGACAAGGAGATACTTTACAGGAATTTAACAAGTAGAGCTGGGTTCGGTTCAATTATTGGGCTCTCTGGTGTTGGGGTTAATAGTTGGAATAATGATGAAAGTCGCTTTCCAATCATTGCTATAGATCCCAATACAGACGTTTTACATGTAGTATGGAATGATGATACAAATGGCACTTGGGGTACGGACATAGAAATTTTCTATAGTAATTCGACAAATGGCGCGATTTGGACCAATGCAACTGCCCTTTCGGGTATTGGGATAAATGCGTGGAATAATGACGGGAGTTATGGACCTTGGATAACAATTGATAACCGAAGTATAATTCATGTGGTTTGGCATGATGATACTGATTCACCAGGTGAATGGGGGTTCGATCGGGAAATTTTTTATAGTAATTCCACGAATGGCGCGATTTGGCTTAATGCCACCTGCCTATCTGAACAGATCGACCATAGTATCCGTCCCAATGATGGTTTAAGCCAAGAACCTTGTATTGCATATGATAGTACAAATTTTGTGCATGTAGTTTGGTATGATGAATCATCGCTTTATCCTTGGTCCCCCGATTATGATATTCTCTATACGGCAAATTATTTCTCCGTAGGAACTCCTATCTTATTACCAATTACTCCTAATCCAAGTCTTGATGGAAATTTTCTCCTTAACTGGACTCCAGCGCCGTATACTGCCTATTATAAAATCTTCCGCTCTACTTCGAATATCACACTTACTGGCCTTTCAGGGCTCTCTCCTATAGCTACAACTCGTTTTACGACCTTCACGGATTCTATGAGTTCATCAGGTACTTACTATTATGTCATCGTAGCTCACAATATCGGTGGCGATGGTTCTGCATCGAATTGTGAATCTATTCAGGTTACCTTTCCTCATGGTGGTGGAATTCCTTGGTGGATTTGGCTACTATTAATTCTCATTGCATTAATGCTTATTCTAATAGCACTTTATTACAAAAAGAAGAAAAAGAAATCTATAGCTTAATTTCTTTTTATGATTTAATTTCTCTTGCTTAAATCTTGAACAAATTTGAAAATAGCAGGAACGCTGTTAGCTAAAAACTCGGGCATCATGCGCCAAAACCAGCGGAACTGACGCTGCGCCATTCGTTTTCCCCCTCTTAGGAGAAAATTTGTTCGAAAACCTTCTAGATAGAAATTACGATAGGCTTCAATAACCAGATCATGGATATCCTCAATCGAAAGATCTGGTGTTGCCATAATGGGCTGACATAAGTTCCAATTATCATAGTTTGGATCTTTAATCCACCCCTTTTCCATGGCTTCTTTAAAAAGTCGCGTTTGTGGATAAGGTGTCAATGGGGTAAACTGCATAATATCGATATCAAGCTCTCTTGCAAATCGAATTGTTTTTCTGACATCTTCTTTACTTTCTCCTATATTTCCGATAATGATTGAGCCAAAAATGCTTATTCCATGATCATGAAGGATTTTTACAGCTTCTTTGATTTGGTCAATGGTGATTTTTTTACCGATTTTCTCGAGGCTCTTCTGAAATATGGATTCAATACCAATGAATAGCATTTTGAACCCTGCTTCTGCCATCCGATCAACCACATCGGAATGTTTTACCACGTCATCTACTCGTCCTTGGGCGCTATACCATTTGTTCTCGAGCCCGTGTTCAATTATTAAATCACAGATTCTTTTGACCCGCTTCATAGATAAGGTAAATTCACTATCCTGGAATATGAACCAAGAACGGCGGGGATTCATTTGTTGTAGTTCTTGAATTACCCTTTCTGGCGATTTTTTTCGCCATTTTCTCTGGTGAAATTGAATTACACAACAAAAATGACAATCATGAGCACATCCTCTCGCTGATTCAAGTACATCTACGGAAGATCCAAAATATGTGTAATAATTATGCCGAACCAAATCACGGCGAGGGAATGGAAGTGTGTCCAAGTCTTCGATGAGAGGACGAGGAGGATTATGATATACAGCTCCATTTTGAGTGTAACTTACACCTAAGACATCATCTAACCCAGTTCCTTTGGATATCGCATCTATTAATTGAGGGAATGTTAGTTCGCCTTCGCCTCGGATAATATAATCTATTTCTGGTTTTTCTACAATCTCAGGTACTAAGGTTGGATGATAACCTCCCACTATGGTAGGGACCCCTTCTTCTTTGGCTATTTGACATAACTTTAATGTGGCTGAATAAGATGGCGTTAAACATGTGACTCCAACCACATCTGCACGCGATATTTTTTTTCTTACACTTCGTTTCAACAATTTTCGATATTTTAAATCTAATATTTCCACCTCATGATCAGGTACCGTCCCCGCAATTGACATTAACCCTAAAGGTGGCGCCTTAATAAACCGATCAAGTCCTACAACAGGGCTTGCCAATGTTGGATTAATAAGTAAAATTTTCATTGTAGATTTCTCACTTTTAATCTATTCTGTTTAAAAATGGAAATTCTTAGTCCTATTTAAACCTAATTCTCACTATCTTCTTAAT
>SUPS01000181.1 GCA_005191415.1 Candidatus Helarchaeota ASGARD archaeon Hel_GB_A | reverse complement strand
TTAGGTCTTTTCTTTTATAAAAAAAATAGTGGAGTTAAGTATTTTGGTTATTTGGCGCATCATCATAAAGATCAAAGAGGATTTTTCGATTTAATTTCTCGGTAGGAAGGATTAATTTGGAGCTAGTTGGAACAATGAGAGTTTTATCAATATTGGCGAAAGAAAGAATATGTTGCAGTTGTAAATACATTTTCTCAGCATCTAGATTCAGAGTTTCAATTACTTTATTCATTTCGTCTATTTTAGCCTGAATTTCGGCATTACGTTTAATTTTCATTGCCTCGGCTTCTCCTTGAGCTTTTATTTTTAGTGCTTCTGATTCGATTTTTGCCAATTCTAATTTTTCATCTCTAATGTTTGTTTGTTGAATTTTTATAAGTTCTCGTTTTTTTTCTTCAATTTCTTTTTTCCCTTCTATAAATTCCTTCTCGGCTTCAATTTCAGCAGTTTGCTTAATCTTATTTACATAAACGTCCATATTGGATTTAATGGCTTCATTTAACTGATTTGCAATCTCTTCATCTTCAGGAACAATGCGTTTAATGTCAATCCCAAAGATTTCGAATCCATTTTCCTCAAAGATGAAGGATCCTTTATCTCCGAAAATCGCATTTTTGAGAATTTCACTGGCTTTGGAGTGTAATTCCTCGAAATTATATTTCGCGGCTTCATCTCTTATGATTCCAGCCATAGTGGACATAGCAAGCCCAATAAAATCGGAAACTTTAAAGATTTTCGCTGGATTCTGGGGATCTATCTTGAATCGCCATTTATATCGCAACCTCATTTTCAATAGTGCGTTGTCTTTTGTGCGAATATCAAGTTCATCAGTGCTGAAGTTAGGGCCAAGCTTGATTTTCCAAATTTTATGATGCACCGTTCCTTTTGGCGTTCCACCAGAAATAGTAAGGATGTAGGGACGTTGAAAGGGACCCAGCATAACTACTTTTGGTCCAAAAACAATAGATTGGTCTTCTTCAGACATAATCAAAGTCGCTTCATTTTCCAAAACCCAAAGTGGTCTGGCTCTCGTATAATCTATATTTTCTCCAAACTTTAACGCGGTAAGTTCACTTTGCGTATAATCTTTTTCGTACAATTCTTCATCAGGTGTCAACATAATAATTTTAGGTCCTACTTCTAGCCGTATCTCACCAGTCTTCATATTTTTGATGTAAATTCCTTCATAATGTCCCAGACTTATCGCATTTACGTAACGCTCTACATGCACATATTTAGGGGGAATATAGTTTGTCGGACCTTTTATGATCCATAAATCACCTGCCTTTCTTGTTGTACCAGTATCATCCACAAAATCTTTCAATGCTTTTACTAAAAGCCCTATATTTTCTTTTAATACAAATTCTTCACGGATTCCAGTAGGTGACATTTCTCCTACATCATATGACCTATCTATTTCTTCCCCAGGATGCAGTGAAAACATGCAAGGACCAATTCTAACTTCCCGATCCCCATAAAGTATCTGATCTTTTTCTTTATCATATGGATTCAAGATAATAATATATTGTCCATCTTTTAAGATTATTTTATCCCGAATTGTCCCATAGATACTTTCATTAGAGTCCAAAGGGCTGCGATAGGGGCCTTCCACTAATCGAACTTCGCCAGTATTGTTGTCAATTATATGACAATATTGTAATTTTGTTAGTAAAAGAATTGTATTTTTATTTTCTTCTCCCATTTCGTGTGACATAATAGGTCACCATGAAAAAGTATTAAAAAAAGAAAGATAAAGTTCCCCCTTAGAGATCTTTAAAGCCTTTAAAGATTTTTTGACCGAAAATTTCGGAAACTTCTTAGCTTTTAATTCTTTAATTTTCAAATTAATAGTTTTCAAATTAAAATGAGATTTGTTTAAAGATCTAGTGTTCCTCTAGGGGAAAAATTAAATCTGTTTAAATTCATCTAGAATTTTGTTGAGAGGGATTTCTTGATGATAAAGATACGCCGAAAAATCCAAAAAATTTCTGGTTCATATTATTTGAATCTTCCAAAAGAATGGATTAATAATCGGAAAATTAATGTCAATCAAGAATTAGAAATTGCCATTTTAGAGGACGGCACCTTAAGAATTGCTCCTGAAATTGGTTTTTCTCCTAAATTTGAAAATGAAAAAATAGTATTACCTCCAGAAAAGTATGTTGCTAGGCAAATCATACGAAAATGCTTAACAGGTGCTAAGACAATAATTGTCCAATCAAAAGATGAAATATCTTCTGAAATTAAAGAAGAGATTTATAAATTTGTAAAAAAACTTCCAACTGCAGAAATAATAGATGAAGAAAAAGAAAGAATAGAGATTCGAAATTTTAAATACACTTCAGTTCCAGCTAAACAGGCGATTAAACGGATGTATCAACTAACTCGCAATATTTTCACTCAATTACTCGAAGGTGAATATGAAAAAATAGGAGAATATATTAAGGATATCAACAGATTTTTCATAGTCGTTGTTATACACATTCGAAGTTATTTAACGCATGATATTTATTCAGGATCCAAGATAGATCATGAATTCTTACCGATCGATGCTTTGGACTTACGAATGTTGGCGGACAATATTCAACGAATAAGCAGCATTATTAATCTGAATTTGACCTGGCTTGAGGGGGCGCCGTTAAATCCAAAAATTAAAAGTTTTGCAGAGCTAATTAAAAAAATGTTTGAGAAAGCTATGAAGAGTTATTTTGAAAATGATTCTATAAAAGCCTGTGAAACCTGGGAAACTTATTATCAATTAGTTGAAAAGGCCAATCCTTTACTTAATGAATTAGAAGATGAAAAAAGTCATTTAATTATTTATAATTTTTTAAGAATTGCGGATTATTCAAGAAGAATTTCAGATTTGGTGCCATAAGATCAGCCTCCATTACAATTAGACCTATTTTAATAGCACCAGACCTTATTTTTAATCATCTAAATTAAAATTCTCAGATCCAATAGTAAAGCTTATATACCTTGCATTGCAAGGTATGTATAGAATATTATTTGGTTTATTATATAGGCGATAAAATATGATCAAACGAGTAAAAGAATTCCGTCCGTCTGCATTGATAATTCAAAAGCGAAGTTTTTTGGAGAATTTTGAATCAGAAATTCTTCGTGGGATCTCGACATTAACAGTATTAGCCATTATTAATGAATACAGCGAAGAGGGAACCTATGGATATCAAATACTCAAAAATTTAGAGGAGAAAACTGGCGCTATGTTGATAATTGAGGATGGTACCCTCTATCCAATTCTCAAAAAACTTCAACGCGAGGGGATAATTACTTCTGAGAAAAAAGTGGTCGGTGGGAGACAAAGGACCTATTATAAACTTACTATAGAAGGATTAAAAATCTATAAACATATGGAGGGCTTCTTTACGAAATTAATTGAATCCATTGCACCCTTACTTGACATAGAGGTATCTATTCGGAGAGATCGATATCTTTACTGCCCTAATTGTACGAATCGGATTGATTTGAGAGATCCTTCTATCAGATTTTGTGAAGTTTGTGGCTTAAATATTGAAGATTTAAAAAGGAGGCCATAATATGAGTGAGATAAGAGAAAAAGAAGAATTAATCGAGGAATTTTTAGATAAAATTAAGCAAAAACTCCCATTTTGGTTGAAAAGTAATGAGGATGAACTTCGAGAAGTGTTAAGGGAATTAAAAGAGCATATTTTAGATAGTGCAGAAGTCCTGGAACAGAAGGGGGAGGCACCAATCGAAGCAGTTCGTACTGCTATTTTTCAAATGGGCAACCCCTCTAAAATTGCGAATGAATATAAACGAAGAGGAACTCCTAAATTTTATATTACCGAGGAACTCTGGCCAACTTATCTAGCCGCCCTAAAAGTTGCAGGACTTATAGTAGGATTGGTTATTGCAGGGATTACGTTAGTCAATGCCTTGATAATCGGACTTACTGGTGGCGATTGGGTAGACGTAATTTTTGCAGCGATGTCAAACCTCTTTATCTTGACTCTCATTATAGTTACAGGTATTAGTGTGCTTTTCGTTTGGTTGAGTTACGAAGGATATTTTCCAGAAGATATAAAGAATTTCTTCAAATCGAAGGGAAAATTAGGGATTAAAGTCCATAAACTTTTGGAAGAAGCCCATAAAGGGATAGAGGGTGCTAAAGCAGAAAGAGTGGTAGAAATAGAGGAAAAAGAACAGAAAATAGAGGAAGTTAAAGAAGAAGTTAAAGAAACAGAAAATAGAGGAAGTTATCCAAAATGGTTAGATAAGCCTATCAGTCTGATAATTGGAGGAGTTTTTCCCTTAGTATTTGGAATTCTCGCAGTTATCCAACCATTTGCTCAGTTGAAAGCATTGCTTAATCCTCAATTCTTGTCAATTCTATTTGGATTTGGAATATTTTGGATTGTGTTAGGTTTTCTCGAGATAACTCAAGGATTTTTTGTGAGCTGGTCCTATCCGGTGAATAAGGTTCTCTATCCAACCAGAGCAATCATTGAACTTGCGACCATTCCATTTTTAGCATATCTTTTGGTAAATCCACAAATATTTCCTCTATTCTTCTGGGATGAATCGACAGGTTTCGTAATACTAGAAATAGCTGTGGAATACTATTGGGTATACTATTTAGTCTTCGCGTTATTCATTTTAGGGACAGTGGCTTCTGCAATCCAGAAATTCTATAAAACGGCAAGACTCGACGAAGCTTATTTCTTTAATGCCTAATCTTTTTTTTTAAGTTACTCACTGGAATTTAAGCGGCGATACATTTTTCTGTTGGTTTCATAAATATTTACGAATTCTTCGAATAACTCATCATAAATCTGTCGATGCTCAGGATTGGGAGTATAAATATTTGTATATTCGATGTATTTAGGAATGTCTTCAAAGGAAATGTATCCTAACCCAACGGAGGCAATGAAGGCAGCACCTCGGGCATTTGCTTGAATGGGATCTTTAACTTGGCGAATGGTACGATTTAAGACATCGGCATAAATTTGGCACCAAATATTGGAATTGGCACCTCCTCCGATCATATTGAGTGGCTCCAATTTTCGATTCACAAATTTCTCTAAATATTTTAGTAACCAGCGGCTATTATAGGCAACTCCTTCATAAATCGCTCTGATAAGATCTGCCCTCGTAGTTTTAAGTGATACATTCATGAGTCCAGCTCTAATCGTGTGATCTTCAATAGGGGTTCTTTCACCCCAGAGCCATGGAGTAAAGATTAATTTATTACTACCAGCAGGAGCCGTTTCAGCAATTTTGTCAAATATTTTATAAATGCCATGTAAATAATCATCTGATAGATTTTCTTCTTGCAGTAACTCATCTTTGTGATAGAGAATATTGTCACGAAGGAAGGACAGGCATGCACCAGCAGTTTCCTGTTCAGTCGCTGCGAAATATTTGCCTGGAATTGCAGAAGGTAATGAGGCAATGTTATGAAAAATATCAGTCTTTTTGAAAGGAACATGACAAATTATCCAAGAAGATGTGCCAATATAGACGTGGGCTTCATAATCCTGCACGGCCCCTGATCCGATGGTTGCCGATTGAAGGTCAGGGGAGCCCATTACCAGTTTCACATCTTTTTGGAGTCCTAGTTCATCAGCAACTTCCTTTTTTATCGGACCTAAAACATCGATAGCTTGTTTCAAAGGAGGTAATTTATCCTTGTCAATTTTGAATTTTTTAATCAACCCATCGTGATAATGAATATTATTAATGTCTCTAATATCCGTAACCCAGTGAAGTTGAATAGAATCATAAGATGCGGCAAATTTTCCCGTGAATTTTAAGTTGATAAAATCCTTACATTCAAGAAATTTGTATGTTTTCTCATAAATTTCAGGATATTCATGTTTTATGAGAAGAATATGAGCAATTGGATCCTTGCCTGCTAGTCCAGGGGCGCCACCCGTGATATTAATCCAACCACCCATTTTTAGGAAATACTGCAAGATATGTTTTATACTGTAGCCCGAAACCTCAATTAATCCTCCCATCTTCTTTTTAATATATTTAGCACCTCTTGTATCCATCCAAATAATGGCATTCATCAAATGGTTCCCGTCTTTATCAACAGCAACGGTCCCAGACCATTGGCTGGATACGCATATACCCACAATATCTTCCACCGGAACGAGTTCTTTATCAATTAATCGTTTGGATGTCGTTATGATGGCATTCCACCATTCATCCGGATTCTGCTCCGCACCACCACCCTCAAAGAGGTAGATGGGAGTTTCTTCAAATTCAAAATCAATTACTTCTCCATATACCGAAACAATCGCGGCTTTACTGCCAGAAGTGCCGTGATCATGTGCCAAAATATATTTTTTTTCTTTATTAGGCATAAAACCTTCACCTTGAAGTTAGTTCTCATACAAACTTACTCATAAATGATTTTTTTTTATTTCTTATAAGGTTAATTTATACTCAAATTTAAAGGAACTAAAAGAACCGATGATGCCGTATTCGTTCTGAAATTGTTAAAAAATGGCTTTGAGAATTTATAAGACTTCTTCAATCCATTAAAACAGGAAAAAAAGAAAAAGAATTAGGGATAATGAGGAGTATTTCATTGGACGTGGATCTTCGGATACGCAAAGGAAATCCAAGCCTGGAAAGCGCCAATTGTCACTTGCATTTTGCCATTCAAGATATCGACTTCCAGATACCCATCAATTACATACTCACACCAAAGTCTGAAGCATGTTTCGTAATTAAAATTTGAAATATTTGCATCAAGATCTTTTGTTCCGAGAGCACTCATTTGAATAGGGGAGCTGGAATGGTTTTCTGCTACGCTGTCAATGTAAATGTTATAATCTGGATCGTAATTGATAAGCAAATAATGAGCCCCATCGGGGTCATCAAAATAGGCATCGTAACTCAGATAGGTTATGTTGATCTCGAAATCAAAAGGATTGTATGCAGTCACTTTAACGGTGGCAATCATTTTAGGAACACTATAATCGACAGTAATCATGTAGAGGCGGGTTTGTTGGATGAGGTCGTCCTGCACGCCTGCTAGTGTTTCAATGAAATTGAGGGTGGTATTGATGGTGCCATTCATCCCGGCGATTTTGATACGGATGTATCCAGTAAGGTTGAGGGTTATGCTAATGTGATTTATATGCTTAGAGAGGAGATCCTCGATGGCGCTTTTATTTACATCTCCAGAGAGGATGATTTGAATGGGAATTACATTCTGCCCGGGGCGAAGGTTGATTGGTCCAGCCGTAACATTTCCAACCCACGAATTTTCGTAAGTGGCGTTAAAGAAGAGAGAGACCAAAGTGACATTTAAGGGGGTTGGATTATTGACCGTGATAGTACTGTTGAGAATGAGTGTTGTGGCAGTAGAACCCACCAAATCAAGCGATCCGAGTGTATAATTAAATGCGGGACTAGCAGGTAACGTAATATTTTGTTTGTAACCATCGACCATGCTGGAGATTATATCAGTTCCATTAGCAGCACCGATAAAGGTTATTTCGATATCATTCCCGTTCAAGTAATTTGTTAAAATATCTGAAAGTAGCGAAGCATTTGTTAAGATAAATTCTACAGTCAGGAGATATGTTTTCCTACCACTCTCAACGGTTAAATCTGAGAAATTGACAAGACCTAAGAGTTCATTGCAGTAATAGGTATTGAAGGTAACGTTAGAGATATCAACGGGACCACTAGTGGGGTTGTAAATTTCAAGTTCTACATCTAATGTGAAGGAGTTATCGGAGGAATTTTTTAGTTCAATCGAGAGAATTACACAATCAAAAGTTTCTAGTCCTGGTATTATCACATTAAGATCCAATTCGCTAAAATAACTAGCTAAAATGTTACTGTCACTGGTTTTTCCTTTGAAATTAAGCTCAACATCAGTATTATTTAAGATAGTATCCGCCATCTTATCAAACAATGTAAGATTATAGATCGTCACCATTCCGATGAGGGAGGTATTGTGTGTGCCACTGATGATTTTTAGGTGTGATATATATAATTCTCCGAGGGTTTTAGCTTGCCAGGAGACATTAAAAAGAACATTTTCCAAATTGAGAGTAGTGCTAGAGGGATTTTTAACTTCAATCAATACGCTTGCATTAAAGTTGGTAGAACTTGCGTTTATAATGCTGAAACTTAGTAGGGTCACATTGAATTCATTGTTCATTCCAGCCATAGAGATAGTTTTAACGATATTTTGTTGGAAAGTCATGCCAGCTGCGGTGATTGAAGCAAGACCGCTCAAAGTTAAATCGAGATTCGCTTTTTTAATGAAATCAGCCATAAATAATCCAAAGAGGGTTCGATTAGTTATTGTTACATCGCATGTCTGATTAAATAGAGTAGTGGTAGGTTGAATTTCAATAGTCGTGGTCTGTGTCGTGCCCATACTAGCGCCT
>SUPS01000180.1:7900-8408 GCA_005191415.1 Candidatus Helarchaeota ASGARD archaeon Hel_GB_A | reverse complement strand
TAAAAAGGAGGAAGAGTGAAAATAGGAAAAGTAATTTCTATTCGGATAAATAAATGGCTAGAAGAAACAATTAAACGGATCTCAAAAGAAGAAAACCAAGAACAATCTACTATCATTAGAGAATTGATTAAAAACGGTAGTATATATCATGCCATAAAGGGTTATGCAAAAGGGAAATACTCTATAGGAAAAGCGGCAAATTTAGCAAATCTTCCTTTATCTGAATTTATGGATTTAGTTGTTGATTTAGGTGTTACGTCTAAAATCGATAAAGAAGATGTGCTTCAAGGATATCAGAATTTAAGGCAGCTCACGTCCTAAATAGCAGCAAGCAATTTGCCACTTGAGAACTCGATTGTGAGTTGTATTGAGACCAGAAAAGCCTCAAATTACAAATAATTTAGCCTATAATTTTTTTTGAAATTCTGAAAAATTGCCATAAATTAGCAAGATGCGATTCTTTCTGCCTTGTAAAACCCCCGTGAGGCAGATTCACCCTGATTTATTC
>SUPS01000180.1:0-7890 GCA_005191415.1 Candidatus Helarchaeota ASGARD archaeon Hel_GB_A | reverse complement strand
TAGTAGAACCTTACTTTCTAAAAAAAATTGAATAATTTTTCAAGAATTTAAGAATTATGCGTTTAAATTTTCTTAAGTCTCGTCTTTTTTTTAAAATTTTAAGGAATGATTATTCTAAAATTTATTTTTTTGTAAATTAAGCGCGCTTCTAATCAGAGTATCCATTTCTTCTCGTAAATTACGGTCAAATTTATAGGAATAAAAACGATAATTAGCATTTAATTGAGTAAATAATAATCTCTTTTGAGTACCATTAGGATCATTAATAACTAAAATCCATTTATCATCTTTATTTTGTGAAAGATCCTTCACAGCCGCCCAATGATAAGCCAACCATAAAATTACTCCATCATCGATTATAGTTTTTAATGTAAAGATATCGGTCTCACTAGATTGAGTAAAAATATAGCAACCTGTTCCATCAGATGAGCTGGGATCGGGATTAAATCTCCCACCAAAAAGATACGCTAACATTTTCAGTTCTAAATTTGTTTTCACGTTCTCCAAATAAGTTCTTAAAGTCTTTCCCTTGATTATTTGATGGTCTAAAAAATCGCGCAAACTTTTTACCGTATCGAAATCCTTTCTCTTTGCGTATTTGTCTAGTTTTTCCTGTAATTGGTATTCTAAAATTGATTTAAAATGGGAATACTCATTACCAAATATTTTTTTTAAGGAAGATGCAAGCACGGGGCTAATACTTATTGTCAGTAATAAATAGCAGCAAGCAATTTGCCACTTGAAAACTCGATTGTGAGTTGTATTGAGACCTAAAAAGCTGCAAATATCATCGAGGAGAAACTGAAGATTATCCTTTTCAGGTAATGCAATCATTAATAAACTGCTTAAACCACAAGTGCTCAGAAATTGCCTGTAGTGTGGAATCTTTCTCATTCAAACTTCCTGCCAAAATTACAAATGATTTAGCCTATGATATTTTTGAAATTTTGAAAGATTGCCATAAATTAGCAAGACGCGATTCTTTCTGCCTTATAAAACCCTCGCGAGGCAGATTCACCTTGATTTATTTTGGTATTTAATTCTAATTGCCACACAATTTCCCCCGAAGGAATAACTTCGATAATTTTTGTTGTTCCTACGATTAAAGTATTGTTATTTGGTAACCTATTACAATCTCGGGTTAATTGGATATCATACCAATCGGTTGCGTTATATTCCCACACAATGGCATCTGTACTGGAGTTAATTTCCAAAACTGGCGTATATTCCATTGATGTATTTGGAATCATAGGGTCGCAAGAAATAAGGGTTCTCTGCGATGCGACAAGAATATTACCATTTTTAAGCACTTCCGGATCATGTGGATAATAGATAACATTTTTTCCAATTTCTTTTATTACATCCCCTGTTTCATTGACTAATACTAAAAAATTAAAATTCCTCAGACTTATTAGTGTTAAATTATTTGAAAGGCGAGTAACCGCATTGGTATGTGTCCACCCTTGACAAGATATCGTGTGATATGGTGAAATATTGTAATAATCCTTTGCATGCCAAGACCACACAACAAATCCACTTTTATTTACTTCTCTAACTTGTGCATCTGACATCTCATCACAACCGCCCCACACAAACAACGTATTACCATTAGGCAGTCGATCTGCATCATGTGAAATCTTACAATCGTTATATGACCATACGAGAGTCCCATTTCGATCAATTTCGTAAATTCCCTTAAGGGGACAGACAAACAATATATGATCTGTATTCGGTAAATATTCCACATCAAATCCTGGATTAGTGTAATTCTTTAAATCATCTGGTAAAATATATTCCCAAATAATGTTACCTTCCATGTCTACCTCTATTATCCTAGGTCGGTCTGGATTATTATCTGGGATCAGAGTAGTTCCATTACATGCCCGCGTAGGATCATAAATCGTCACGGAAAGGTAGGGTACTTCTTTCATGAATTGCAAAATAAAAATCGTGGCACAAGTTGCTATGATTGCCATACTAATTAAAAGGAACGCATATAATTTCTTCATGGATTATATTAATCCTCTTCCTGAATATTAATCTTAATGATTTGGTCTTTTTTTTAATTTTTATGATTTTCTTTAAATGTTGTTGGCTGAGGGATGGTTTATTGGACGGGTGTAATGGGTGTCCTTAATAAAGATAGATAGGGTCTGAGGTATCTTAACAGCCCCTAGGGGCTTTTGGGTCTGATATAAAAAACGAAAAGGAACACCTGCCATTCCCGCCCAAATTTAACCAACTCCTGCTTCTGCATCGGAATTCAACTCAAGAAAAGATTTGCAAGTTTAGTTGCGCGTGGTGTAAGTTGCATCTGCATAAGAGGTGGATAGTTTTTGACCCAAGTCATGACTATTACGTCTTCTCGTTGCCTTTCGACCACATCCCATGCAGGGATATAGCCCGTTGCTTGGAATCCTACATCTAAGAATACCTGCTGGATAGCTGGTTCGTAAGCAGAGACATAGCATTCCATATAGTACAAATGGGGATTTAAGGTATGGAAGGCAAACTTTAACAAGGTTTTCAAGGTTATAGGGTCAATATCGAGGGAATACTTTGTCTTTTCGGCGACTTGCGTGCGTGGGTTAATCTCAAATTGGAGTTTTTTTCCATTTGCGGTGAAAGTGGCGTATTGGTACAAGTATTTATCAAAAGTAATGGCACCTTTGACGTCATAGCCATTTGCATGAATGGTAGGAGGTAGGACCGCTTCAATAGGATTTAATCTGAATTGGCGACCCACCACCTGATATATTGGTAAAACACCGGGCACTAATGCAGGCGTAGGACGGCGGCGCTTCATCGTATTCATGGAATAGAGTACATAGAGCATGTCACTTTCTCGTTGTTCTAGGAAATAGTCTTTATTCGGGAGCAACGCTACAGGACGCATCCCGCATTGTTCGGCGACTTTTTGGGATTTTCGATGGGCGGTCCGATTTTCCGTCCAAAAAATTTTGATGATATCCTGATAATCGCGGATAACCTCCTTGAATGCTGCAGCGAGGATATAACCTGCTACTCCATAGCCTTGGTAATCTGGGTCCACGAGAATCCCACGCACATAAGCTCGCTGATGTGTACGATCCATTATCAGCGTTCCTGATCCAATTATGTTCCCTGTTAAAGAATCTATGACCACTTTCCAAATTGTATCCCGATCCGCCGAAGTCTGGACTATCCATTCGGGATCCAAAACCTCGGGGTACGGATAACTCGTTTGCTGCAAAGGATCGTCCTGATAAATCTGATAGGTTTTTCGGTAAAGATTAATAATTCCCTCAACATGGCATTCTTCCACCACTTCAAGATATGTATAGTCCTTTACGTTGAATTCAGGAGCAGGCTTAATTGAACTTTTTGCCAAATGTTTCTGACCTCCAGTATCTATTCATTTTCTCAAGGAAACTGGGTAGGTCAAGCAGAATACACGATCACCTTGGCATTCCTGCTCAAGGAGAGTTGCTTCTACTTGAATCCACAAGTACTACTTCGAAGTGAACGTTTATATATAGCCGAGAAGAAGCGGGTCTAACTCACCTGGAGGGCGTCCATTTTACGATCCAGCTTGCGCAAAAATCGGCGTTTACACACTTTTCTTTATAAAGGAAGTGGTAAAAAAATAAGGAGAAGTTCTCGCGATCTTCATTGGTATTTACACAATGTCATAGGATTTAACTATTAAATGGTATTAATACATTTAATTTACAATTAAAAATAAGTTAGTAAAATGATTTAAATTTAATATTTTAAATCCAATTTAATTTTCTAAACTTATATTTGACTTTCTTCAAAAATTTGGATCAGAAAGATACGCATAGGCGTTTTTCGATAATAAATTTCTCCCTTATGTTTTATTAGAAAAGCTACTTGGTCACTATGTGAATAGAGATAATGCACCGCATCCCATACCTCCGAATATGACCAGCCTATCCATCTCATAAATTGGAAATGAAATTCTACGAACTTCTGCATGATTTTCTTATTTTGGTAATAGCTTTGCATCATTTCTTTCATTATTTTTATAAAATTATCAGTTATTTGGGTTTTATATTCCATAACAAATTGAAATTCCTTAAAAATCAGATTTCGCCTTTTACAGGTGGTAATAAATCGCTTTGCATCCACATCAATTCCGACTACTTGCATTCCTCTTACAAAGTCCTTATAACAACGCCTATTAAACTCCGGACAAGGAGTGACGATAAATCTATCCATATCAATATGGATTGATAGAATCTTTCCAGGTCTCGTAAGGACACGAAGGGTTTCAGAAAGGACTCGATCTAGATTTGCAACATTCTCATATAACCCCATTGATGTAACGATCTGAAAATATCTCTCGGGATATGGAATATTATTCGCATCGCCAACTTCCAATCTAATGTGAGGTGGTCGTGCCCAATGGTCATTCCCATATTCAACGAGTTCGTGATTTAAATCAATCCCCACAATTTCTCCCCCATTTTTAAAAAGAGGTGAAAGTAATTTACCTACTGTCCCAATTCCGCACCCCAAATCTAGAAGTCGTTCGTTTCCTCGCGCTGATAAGATTTTACGGATAAAAGCTCGTAAATATGTATTGTTTGCAAATTGAATCCGGCCAATTTTATCTATTTCTAGAAAATATTTAATTTGATACTCAAGATCATTAGAATGCATTTCATTCACGTGTACTATCTGAGAGCTACGAGCCAAACGCACCCATCCATAAATATCTACATGTTGCCGGTAACCCAAGCTAAAATTGGGACCCTTCTGCAACTTAACGACTTCTGCGTTTAGGTCTCCTCCCTTAATTTATAATAATCCTTTCAGAAAGATTGTTCACTTTATTGAATCGTATATCTGTCTCACATGGTTCGATACGTCCATTTCGTGAGAGATTGAGGAATCGTTGATTTCGGAAAATACGGACATAAGCCCCATAGATTGTAAATACAGCCCCAACCTTGACTGCATTTATCCAATCATCCCAAAGATTTAACAAAATACAGCCTGAAGCATCCCCAACCAAAAATGTTGCGACCTGATGGACATTACCATCTTTCTTGGTACGAACTTCACGTTGTTCCACTTTCTCCTTGATATACACACAAAGCGTTAAGTTCTTCGTCTGATGTTCTAATGCTTCAATAGGGGTTATTTCGACATCACTTCCCTCTTTAATTAGCGGGAGGGGGTCGGCATTTATCTCGAAGTTTTCTGGAGGATCTACGTGCTGAAAACTCCCAAACTTCCCGATATTCAACTGCATTTGCCCACGAAATGTGCTTACATAACCATTTTGAATTTCTATGACATCCCCAACTTTTACTGCTTGGGATTCGTTATTCCAAAATGGGATGGGGATTTGTCCGGTGGGATCACTTGCCATAAAAGTGACGATCTTATAGCCTTTCGCATAACGAGGTGCTGATTTTGAAACCAGCTTCACGATGATATTGATTCGTTTTGAATCAGGCGTCAAATCCTTGATTTGGTACAACATTTTCCCGTATCACCTCATAAAATATGCGAGGACGTCCTGGTTTTTTAGAATGAATGGGAAATTTTCGAATCCGCTTCTGAAGTAACAATCGAATAAGGCAATCATAGATAGTAGTTCGAGGGATTCCTGTCAACTTTCGGAGTTTAGAGCGTGTAATTGGTCCATATATTTTGATGATTTCATAAAGATATCTCTCTATTGGAATCGATGGCTCAAAAGATCCATTTCCTTTATATTTATATTGCATTTCCACTTCAGTTAAATCTTTAGCCATTCAAAATTACCTCCATATTTCCTTTGATTCATTTTTATTTAATCTCCACAATTGTTAAAAGTTAAAAATTTTCTGAAAAAATTCATAAACTTCAGGACTCAGGATTTCAATCCCATACTGCGCAAGAATCATCGCAGTAATTAGGAGCACGACTGCAATAATGGCGCAATCAATTGCCCACTTTCTATTTCGCAATATATAACATAGCCCCGCAAACCCAATTAAGGCTATGAGTGTAAAAGTTGTAATCCACTGCACCCAAAAGAGCAATTGATCCCAGATTAATATCCAATCAGTCATTTCCTTCTCCTCCTAACTTAATCATTTGCTCTTCAGGTCTGTATTTTTTCCCATAAAACGCAGATATTAAATCTTCAATTGAATCAACTGCCAAGTAAGGCTCATTATCAGGGAGATGAAGTCCTACCCCTACTCGATGCGGCTTTATCCAATCAGGTTTCTTCCTGAAGCCATCATTTGTTACAATAATGAATTGTCCAAGCTTCCTACCTCCTTGAATAAGAGCTGTATCCGCTTCAGTTTTAGTAGGTACTTCACGAAATTGACATTCAGCAATCCGCTTAAGATATTCTGATAACTCTGAAGCATTTTCTTCCTCCAATTTATGTCGAAAATTAGCATCAAAGTAGATGGCAATTAAATTTCGAGGAATTCCATAAGACAGAATCGTATTTACAACTGCATCAATACATCTGATACTAGGTCCCTTTATAACTTTATTATCTTTGTATAAATATGCGAGATTACTCCCATCAATCATTACAGAACCTGGTTTAAAGAAAGGAAGATGCAATTTCATCATTAATTTTTCTTTTGACCGTAAAAGGCTAGTATTCATCGATACTACAGGGGCTAAATGCTTACTAGATTCTATATTTTCTGAACTTATATTTGGAAGAGGAACTGGTCGTTCTAATTCTCCATTCTTACCTTGAGCCATAGTATTTTGTTCATTAGATTCTAAATTTTCCTGATCTGCATTTATAGAAGAAGTAGATTCTTGTAAAACATTATTTTCTCCTTGATCTTTTTTAATCTCAACTTTTTTATCTCGTAATGTAATAGGATTACTTTCTGCTGAATGGACTTCCGATGATGTTTCTGAAGCTGGACATGCTTCAGGCCGATTTGGTATTCGAGGTTTCATATAACCCAGAATAATTGATAATAGCCTGTTATCGTCTCCTTCTTTCCCAAAAGGCACGATCTCACTTGATAGCCCTCGACCAACTATGATAATAGGAAGCTCATGTCCTTCAATCTGCTTTAAGATGATGGGATCATTAATAGTCTTTATATCGAGATAATTTCTTCTGATATCAAATCCTTTGGTACAGGCAATAAATTGGGAGAGGATTTCTGGGGTTTCAGGATTTGATCCATCTACCAAAATAATGCAATAAAGTGTCATTGAATCTTTTTCCTGCATCATACGAAAATGGCGGGCATCAATCCCAGAAATTTCTGTGTGAAGACTTTGAGGAACTGTTGCGATATCTAAATTTGGCTGGGTGGTTGGCATATCTTTTTGTAATTCAAGAATTGAATTTTGTTGATGTTGATTAAATTGAATCTTAAGTTCTTCAATTTGTCTCTGTAACTGAAGTTTCTCTTCCACAATATCACATTTCGGATCCAAACGTTCTTTTGACGTGGACGTTATTTCCGAGCTTGGTGCTATCTCTGTGGATTGCGTTGGAAAGGAAGCGGTGGAAAGATAATCTTCAACGACTTTCAATAGTCGTTGTGGCAAAAGTCCTAGGTCATAAAGAAATAATAGAAGAAATTTTTTGAAGGATAAGATTTCTTCCGAAGTAAATGGCGTTCTCGTTTCTAATTTTGCAATCCAGAGCTTAAGCGATTCAAAATATCGATGTATTATTTCATCATTTCTGACTTCTTTTAATAACTCTGAGAGTTTATTAGTTCTTGGAATAGTTCATATAGTTCGCCCTAATATCCAGCAAAATATTTTCTGAAGTATATAATTTCCCAATTGATTTACATTTTTTGACGTTTTTTGTCTAAGAAGCAGGATGATACTCCTTTTAATTTTATTTTTATATAGACGATTAAGATAATCCGTATCTTTCGTATTTGA
>SUPS01000179.1 GCA_005191415.1 Candidatus Helarchaeota ASGARD archaeon Hel_GB_A | reverse complement strand
GTTCAGATATTATCAAAGTATTTATATAGCCAATAAAAAAAATGAAAGTTCTTTTAAATATTCAATTTCAAATTTTAAAATTAGGAAAATCTCTTAGGATATGTTACATTCTCTCTGGAACTTGAATACCCAACAGATCTACGAGCAAAATCTTCAATAAAATATTGACAGCTTGGACCAATTGCAACCGAGATGCTTTTAATTCGTCAGTTTCTGCCTTCAATACTGGAACTTGATGATAAAAATCATTGAACTTATCTGCAATTTTAAGAGCGTAATTAGCAATACTGTGTATGTTAAAATGAGTAGCAACATCTTCAACGAGCTGGGGGAATTGCGCAATTAATCGGATGAGCTCTATTTCTGCTTTATGTGTTAATAGAGATGGATCAGGGGTTTGAATTGTTCCTGCATGTTTTCGGAAAATCCCTTGCGTTCTAACATACGCATATTGAATATAAGGGGCACTTTCTCCTTCAAAATTTAAGACATCTTTCCATTCTAAAACAATTTTCTTCTCAGGGCTATATTTTGCGAGATAATATTTAACAGCTCCCACCCCTATAATTTCAGCAATTTCTTTCATTAATTCTTCGGAAAATTCGCCTTCATGCCGTTTCTTTACTTCTTGAAAGGCTAACTTTACGGCTTGATCCAAGGCTGCATCGGCTTCAAATCCAATCCATGTGCCTTTCCTACCACTAAATGCTTGCTGACCAGGAAGCCATACCCATTTAAAGCTTAAATGGTAAGAATTTTGATATTCTTTCTCATGACCTGTAATTTTAAGAGCATGTTTTACTACTTGTTGGGGAAATTTTTGTTCATATCCAATTACATTTATTGCCAGATCTCCATGACCAAAACTTTCTATGTATTGGCCATCTTTGGTTGTTTCCCATAGATCCTGCCCATTAGGTTGGACACCCCATTTCCGAAATTTAAATTTCCCTTTTACAAGATTCATTTTAAAGAAGTGTAATCCAATATCTCGTCCAGTATAGGTCGCAACATTATTTGAACGAACAATAATCTTATAGGGTTTCTCCATCCGTTGATAATCCTCACCAAACTCTGACATATCAACAACAATGCAGCCTTTATCCTCCCCCTCGGTTATTTTATAAACCTGTTTCGATTGAAGTAATTTCTCAAGAGCTTCCTCAAAAATTCCTGAGGCGATCACATCGCTCTCCCAAATAAGTAAATCATAGAAAATATTCATCCGCCACGCAGTTTTTAGTTGCCCCTTTAGAGCTTTCTCAACCAATTTCTCAGCTATAGGTGCATAATCGGGATCATTATTCTCCAATTTAGCAATAATGCCCTGAATTTCTTTCTCTAGTTCTGGCTTTTCTTCTATCTTTTGTGAGGCTTTAGAATAAAGAACTCCCAACTTGAAGTCATCTTTCTTACCAATAGTTTCCTTCTCATACTCCTCTGCTTGAATATGTAGGTAGCCCCACACTAGAACGGCAACTTGCCGTCCTAAATCATCCATATAATTCTCAATTTCGACATTATAACCCGCTTTCTTCAATACTCGCCCCGCAATATCTCCTAAGACCGCGCAACGCATAGTGCCCATATGTAATGGTTTTGTTGGATTTGGCGAAGTATGCTCTACTATGGCTTTTAATCCTTTTCCAATTGATAAGTTTCCATAATTCTCTTTTAACTCCAGAATTTGATGGATTACCAATTCGTTGAATTTCTTCCAATTTATGAAAAAATTAATGTAACCTGGACCAGCAACCTCTACTTTTGAGAAATATGGTAAATTTTCCAGTTTTATTCTCTCTGAAATCATCTCTGCAATTTGTCGTGGGGGCTTTCGTAAAATTTTTGCGAGGGGAAAGCATATCCTCGTCTCGAAATCTCCAAAATCAGGAGGTGCTTCTTTTAAGAGCTGCTGGAGATTCAAAGTTTCTGGAATCTCCACTTTCAGACTTTCTAGAACACGTTCCAATTCTGTAAGGATTTGGGTTTGAAGAAATACCCATGGATTTTCCATATGAAATACCGGTCAGCGTTTTATTCTTAGAAATAATCTAATTTACAAATTCAAATCCTTTCTTTGTAATCGTAGCTATTTGCATTTTGCCTCCAGAAGCGATATCACGCTTTCTTGCAGCATCAACTGCTCTTTTTATTAAATCTATTCCCTCTTTGACGGTCATATTGTCTCGATAACCTGCTTCCAAAACCCCAAAACCAACTACACTTCCACTCCCTACGGAAGTAAAATTCTTTTCCTCAATAAGAGACCCGAATGGGTCCAAGCTATATAGATGCGTTCCCTCACTATCAAACCCTCCTATTAATAGGGCACTATAGTAAGGAAATAATCGGTTCTGAAAAAGAAGTACTGCTGTAAGCTGAGCTGCAGCTTTTACCGACATAGGCTTTCCAATTTCTAATTCCCGTAAAGAAACTAATGCAGTTAATGTTTTGACTATCTGCTGACAATCAGCTACACTCCCAGCTATTGTCATTCCAATTCTGTCTGTAATTTTAAAAAGTTTTACGGCTTCTTTTGTCGCAACAAGATATCCCATTGTAGCTTGGGATTCTGTAGCTAGAACTACTCCATCTTTGCATACTACTCCCATTGTTGTCGTTCCTGTCTTTAATTTAGGAATCTTCTCATTATTTGGATACATCTTTCTTCATCTCTTTTTTTAAGAAGGAATTCTTTGACCTTAAAATCTTTCTAATTAATCACATAAAACGAATAATAAAAATTTACCTTTTTAATTTCTTTTTATGATTCTTCCTCAGTTGAATAAAACCACGCCGTAAATTCAGGATATTGATCTCCCCGCATAATACACTTAGTTTCCTTCACCCTCACTTTATAGGGGAGCTCCATATAATCAACCAACATCTGCAATGCCGCTTGGAAAACTCCTGATGCAAAATCTCCATAATTCCAATCTGGTCCGAGGGTATTTTCATCAATTTGTAAAGTTTCATCCTGTTTCATACCTCCACATAAAATACATTTATCTAATGTCCAGACGATATGGACAGGGGCTGGTTTTTCATAGTAAGTGATCTCGGAAACATGTTGCCCTAAAAAACTATACCATGCGGCTTCAATCACCGTTGTCAGGTCCTCAATTCTTTTAGCGAGAAGTCTCTTGACTGAATCGAGCCATTCAAACATTAGATCATTCCCTGCACGAAGCCCCATCTCATAAAATTCTTGTAATGCCGCCGGAAAATCTCCATATATTTCCAATAAACTTTTGACAACTTCTCGAATTGCCAAATTTAAGAGTAATCCATTCGCTTTTTTGGCTCTCCACCATATCCAATGTTTCCCAAATTTTGCTATTAAACGATCTTTAAATCCCAATTTCTCTTTTACCATTCCCTCTACCACCCACTTAGAATTTTTACACGATGTTCGCAATATTCATGTCCAGTAGCTTTCGATTTACTCACTCGTACTTGTACCTTAGGAATCAGACCATATTCTTCATGTGTTAAGATTAGATATTGTTCCAGAAAGCCATCAATAATGCAACAATAAGGCACGTCCTTTTCTATCACCCCTTCCCAACAAATCGGACAATTTTTATCAATGATTATCAAGCCTTCAGCATCTTGTTTTAAATTTACGGAATAATAAAAACCAAACTGACTGATTTCACTAATGATTTTTTTTAATGAACTTGTTTTTGAAGGTTTTATGTATTTGTACATATCATTTGCTACTCCCATCCCAATTCGGCGCAATGCATCAATAGCTCCTTCAACTCCGTATCTTTCTTTCATCAATGATACAATTTGAACATAAAAAGTTGTAAATAACGTATTATGAACCTTCATCTTAACCAATTCGGTTCGACTTAATTCCCCTCGAGCGGGACGTTTCCAGATCTCCATCTTTCTTCCCTTATGAAATTATTCGGGATTTTTATCGCAACGGTAAATTATAAATTCTCCTAATTAATAAGGTTTTCAAACAAAAAATTAACTCAATTTCAATCTTGTCAATCGTATTGGTGATATATTTGGTAAAAGTAGGTGAGTATGAGCTTCCAGATGATTTATACTATTACGAACAGCATACTTGGGTTAAAATTGAAAGCGATGATCTCGTTTGCGTTGGATTGGATACGATTGGATTAGCAAGAGCCGGAAAAATTGTATTTATCCGCGTTAAAAAAGGTAAAACGGTTAAACAAGGCAAAACATTTGGAACTGCAGAAGCTGGTAAAGGTGTTATCCCACTATATGCACCAGTTTCTGGAGACGTTGTAGAAAATAACCCAAAAGTTGAAAAAAGAAACGTCGCCGCACTCAATGAAGACCCGTACGGTGAAGGCTGGATCGTTAAAATAAAACCCTCTAATTTAAATGAAGAGTTAAAAACTCTAAAACATGGTGATGATGTCATCCCATGGGCTGAGGAAGAAATTAAAAAAATAGAGGAGTAGATTACCTTTTTTCCTCTTTCAATTCTTTTTTTCGGCTCATTTCAACTCGTTAGCCCATCGTATTATTAAAGAATAGCGTCCCTTTCCCAAATTAATTCATAAGAATTTTCGATAGATATCGCTTCTCCTTTTGTTACTAATTTATAAAACGCGATTCGAATCATTACCTAAGGAACTAAGGTTCCTTTTAATGATCAGAATTTGGAGGTGATTACTTCACGCCCGATGAATTTCGCTTAACAACGGCAGTCGATTATCATGGATGAAGCTGTAAACTTCCCCAAACAGAACTTTCTAACTTACTTAGGGAAGCGAATATCAAAATACCTGTCGGTGGTCGAATTCTTGCTGCTATAGGTGATGATTCTGCGGTTATTCAGATTAGAGAAGATTTAGCATTGGTTAAGACCATTGATATCTTTACTCCTCTCGTTGATGAAGGGTATCTCCAAGGCCAAATTACTGCCTGCAATGTCACCAACGATATTTACGCAATGGGTGTGGTTGATATTACAGGCGTATTAATTTTTGAAGCCTTTCCGTACAATATGCCACGAGAAATAGCAGTCGATATGTTAAAAGGATTTGGTGAATTCTGTAATACACTTAATGCCCCTGTTCTTGGAGGTCATACCATTATAAATCCTTGGCCACTATTGGGGGGATGTGCAACTGGAATCTCACATCCTGCGAGAATTACCTACTCTTCAAGGGCAAAGCCGGGTGATCTTCTCATTTTAACAAAAGCTCTGGGAACACAACCAGCGATGGCAGTTTATCGATTACTTCGTGATGCTACTCTCTCGATTGAAGAGATTTTCCCAACCCTTACTCGTACCGAACTCGAACTCCTCCCTAAATTAGGTATAAAAGCGATGACAACCAGTGCTAAACCCGTGGCAGAAATAATTCATGAAATCTCCATTAATGCTGCCACAGATATCACAGGCTTTGGATTAGTCGGTCATTCCCAAGAAATGGCAGAAAATAGTAAAGTGGATATCTTACTTGAAAAATTACCTGTTTTCAACAATGCAATAGAAGTTTCAAAAGCTTTAGGCTATAATCTTGAAGCAGGAAGATCATCTGAAACTGCAGGTGGCCTATTACTTTCAATACCTCCTGATAAGGTCGATTTAATCGAATTTGAATTAAAAAAAAGACAAATTCCTGCATTTCATGTGGGAAAGGTACTTGCTGGAACTGGAAAAGTTCGTGTCGATGCCTCTCTTGAGATCTTAAATATTAAAGCGGTATAAAAATGAAGGAATAGAAAAAATTACATGTCTATTTCTGATTTCCGCCCACGCAGGCGGCACCGCTCTATCCTATTGCGGGTTATTAAAGTAATTGTCGTTCTTTTAAAAATTGGAGCAGTTTTGTGACTTCTAAAGCAGTTATAAGAAAAAATCCTTGCGCATGAGGATAAGGTTTATCATAGGGGGCATATTTTGGATTGATTGTGGGACCTGACGCCTTTCTTATCATTCCTTCCTTATCAACACAAGAAATTATAGCATCAAAAGCATTCTGTACATACTCATAAAAACTAATATCGATCCATTCATTTCTAATCGCTTTTGATAAACCATAAGTTATTATTAAAGTTCCAGCTGTTTCAACCTTCGATTTTTCTGAAAAATCATCTAGAACTATTCTCCAAAAACCTCGTTCATCCTGGCAGAGAATAAGCTTCTCCGCTAGCATCTGAATTTCAGTTACTAATCGAGATTTTTCTTGATGGTCGTCTGGGAGTTGTTCGGCTACATCTACAAGACTGGCAAGCATCCATCCGTTCCCTTGCCCCCATAAGGTTCCATCGTAGAATTTCTTCTCTTTCGCATCCCATATATGACGATAAAGCCCGGTTTCAGGATCCTTCAAGATCTTAATATGAAGGAACAACTGCTTAATTGCTTCTTCCACGTATTTCGGCATATTTAGAAAAGTGCCTGCATGTATAAGAAAAGGACATATCATGAATACCGTATCAATCCATACTTGAGGAACATTTTTCAAATAATATATGGTTCCTTGCTCTGTTCGGTTTAACGAATGCTCGAAGAAGTAATTTGCCTGTTTCTCTATAGCCCGTTTAAATATATCGGCTTTCGATTCTAATTTCGCGAAAAATAGTAATGAACGTCCAATTAACGCGAAATTAGCCTGGGAAGGATCTCCCCCTCCCAATTCTCCCCTAGGAGTTTGGGTTTCTATCGATTGAACAACCCACTTTCTAGCATAATCCAAGGCGTTATTATCTTGGTCATATAAATATTTGGCAATCAATCCACAAAGTAATAGACCTTTTCCCCAACTCCCTTGTTCATATTCCTTTGTAAATTGCGTCATGGAATATTCTTTTACTTTGTTTAAAATCTTTGAAAAAGTCAAACTCATGTAAATCCGTGTCTTTACGGTAATATAAAAATTTAAATACCATTTGCTATGTTTAAATCTATAACTTTACCAGAAGAGATGAAATCATGACAAAGCCAGAAATTGATTGGGATAACCTAGGATTCGACTATATCCCGACGAAGACCATGTTCTGGGCGACAAAAGAAGGCGAGGCTCCATGGTCTGAAGGTGAATTAAGACCGTTTGGGACATTTGAGATAAATCCCGCTGCTTGTGTTCTCAATTATGGGCAAGGCGTTTTCGAAGGAATGAAAGCTCAGCGGACCAAAACAAATGAAATCCTTCTGTTCCGTCCCCTCGAAAATGGGAAACGGTTAAAGGCAAGCTGTGAGCGATTATGTATTCCTCCCTATGATCCAGAAAAATTTGTATATTGGGTTAAAGAAGTTGTAAAAGCTAATGAAGAATACGTGCCTCCCTATGGAAAAGGAGCTTTATATGTCCGACCCCTTATCCTAGGGACTGGACCTATTCTCGGAGTGGCTCCGGCTCCCTCATACACCATGATCATCTACGTCATTCCAGTCGGTCCTTACTTTAAAGAAGGGTTTAATCCCATCAAACTCGAAATCACAAAAAAATATCATCGCGCCGCCCCCAAAGGGACGGGACATGCAAAATATATCGGAAACTACGCAGGAACTATGTTGCCTGCTATTGAAACCAAAGCCCGTGGATATGCCCAAGTAATTTACCTCGATGCCGCGGAAGAGAAATACATCGAAGAAGTAGGTACCGCGAATTTCTTCTGCGTGGTCGATGGAAAACTTCTAACCCCTAAACTTGGATCCATCCTCCCAGGAATTACTCGCGATTCCGTTATGAAACTTGCTCAAGACCAGCTTGGCATGTCTGTAGAAGAGCGTAATATCCATTATGAAGAAGTTTTCAAAGCATCTGAAGTATTCTGCACTGGTACAGCCGCTGTCATTACTCCTATTGGTTCAATCGCTTTTGAAGGCAAAGAATATGTCTTTAACGACTTCAAAGTCGGCGAAATCACCCAAAAACTCTACGACCTCCTCACTAAAATTCAGCTCGCCGAACTCGACGATCCCTACGGCTGGGTCGTCAACGTCAAAGACTAAACGCTTCTTTTAAATACTTCTTTTTTCATCAACAATCTTGAAGACTATCCTTAATATCACAGAAATAAATCTGCACCACCCCATTCCACTTCTAAGTTAGAATGGGCCTGTGGCCTAGTCTGGATAGAATTGTATAAATTCTCGGACATATAGGGCACCTGCCTGCGGAGCAGGAGATCTCGAGTTCAAATCTCGACAGGCCCACCATCTTCTTACTTCATGATCGAATTAAAAATTACATGTTATATGATCTTGAAGAAATTAAATATCTTGAAGAAAAAATCCCATCCCGAAAACTCATATATTTCGTGGCTTACAGAATCTTTAGAAATATATGGTACTAAAGTTTATCTTTATAACCTTCTAAACTCTATTCATAACGATTACAAACTTCAGAATCTTGGGTCGAACTTCTTTAAATTCTTTTATTGATTATTATCAACTAATTTACCCACTACCCTATTATACCT
>SUPS01000178.1 GCA_005191415.1 Candidatus Helarchaeota ASGARD archaeon Hel_GB_A | reverse complement strand
TGTAATGCATATACAGAAAATCGCAGAAATTTTTAAATATATAAAGGAAGAAGATTTTTTTTTCTATGTTTAACGCTATAGAATAGTAATAGGATAATTAATTTAATTTTTGTAAGAAATTTATTAAAAAAGAGATTAATATTTTAAGATTTGATCATTTTTACGATGTTTTCCCAAGCGGTTAGCGTTTTCTGAATGGCGTTATCATCATGTGCCATGGAAACGTACATTCGGGTGCCTGCCAGGACGTTGATGCCATTGATAATAAGGGCAGCTTGATATTCTTCGGCGAGTTGGCGTCGAAGGTTAATTTGATTCAAGGCATCTTTGTCATCGAGTCGCACAGCGAAGAAGGATGTGGTTTCATAGTGGATAATGGATTTAAAGTTATAGACAAAGAATGGAAGGTCGGCTCGTTCAAAAATGTCATTCATACCAGCTGTAATTTTATCGGCGGCAGCAGCAGCTTTTTCAGGAGCATTAGTCTCCTCGAGGAATTTAATTGTCCAATAACATGCGGCGGTGGTAATTGGATTCGCAGCAAGCGTGCCACCTACATAAGCCCGCTTCTTTAGTCCTTCCACTCCAGCCGCACAGACACTCATCACATCACGTCGTCCACCCACTCCACCTGCGGAGGGGTACCCATGTCCGATAATTTTTCCGAAGACAGTTAAATCGGGCTTAACATTAAAGTATCCTTGAGCGCCGCCCATCCCCATTCGGAAGCCTGTAACGACTTCGTCGAAGATGAGTAAAGAATCGAATTGGTCGCAGTATTCACGAACAATTTTATTCCAATCTGGTTTAACGGGATGAGTACCAGATTCGCCTCCCACTGGCTCAAGAATGACAGCGGCGACGCCACCTTTTGCTTCTGATTTTTCAAAAGCGCGTCGTAACTTCTTCTCATTGTTCGGGGGTACCTCAATAGTGTGTTTTAGACATTCCTTAGGGATACCACTCGCTTCAAGTGGGCCAGTACCCGGAATATGCATGCCGTAAACCATTTGGTCACTCCAGCCATGGTATGAGCCGCCGATTTTGATGATTTTGACCTTATCGGTAAATACGCGAGCAATTCTTAATGCTGCCATTACCGCTTCAGTTCCTGATTGGAAGAATCGAAACATTTCGATGGAAGGCATGTGTTTTTGAATTAATTTTATGGCTTTGACTTCATATTCGGATGTTACGCCATGGGAAGGTCCTTTTTCCCGAATCAATTCGATGATTTTATCACGTAAAGGGGGATAATTATGCCCAAGAATGATAGGACCGCCACACATGAGGTAATCAATGTATTCATTGCCATCAATATCCCAAACTTTGCAACCTTCCGCCTTATCCATGACGATAGGGAAAGGTTTATTGAGACTTAAATTATGTTCAACACCCCCAGGGATGAGGCGTTTGGCTTCATCAAAGGCTTCTTCTGATCTCGGGCATTGATCACGATATTTTGCCATAATTTCTTTAACTTTCTCTTTAGGCAACCCAATTGGCGGATTAGTCACAATATTTCGGAGCCGTCTCACAATTTCTTCATATTCCATATTTTGAACCTTCTATTTAATTTTTTTAATAATCCATTCTAAGAGTTTTAGACCCTTTTCTTTTTGATTTGCGTAAAAAAATGCAATAGTATTCTTATTGAGTTTCCAGGGATGGGTAATTAAGGCATGATATTCGGTTCCCTCTTTTTTATAAGAGATAGTTACTTGGGTTACTTCGACACCATCAATTTTCGTAGAGTTCTCAGCAATGGTTTTTGTTTCGTAAATACCTTCCCGCTCAGTTAGTAAGGTCATCATCTCATTCCCTTGGAGTTCCAAAATGTTATTGGCGAGTTCTAGATGGGTTTTCGTTATCGGTTGCTCGAATTCATAGAAATGAATTGAATATTCGTCAGAGATAGGTTTCTTATGCCAGGAAATGAAAAATCCATGAAAAGTACAGGATACGAAGAAAAAGTTGAGGTATGGGTTGATATTTGA
This sequence comes from Candidatus Helarchaeota ASGARD archaeon Hel_GB_A, assembly GCA_005191415.1. Lineage (GTDB taxonomy): Archaea > Asgardarchaeota > Lokiarchaeia > Helarchaeales > HEL-GB-A > HEL-GB-A. Next base: position 6,552 of record SUPS01000178.1, on the reverse strand, counting down.
GGTTCGATTAATATATTCAATGCGGATAGAAGGGTTATTCTCAAAAAACTCTGTAATTATAGGTTGGTATTGAATAGGGACATGTTTTAATGAGTTTTGCTGATGTATAGTGTTTAATTGTTTTAATAGTTTGGGAAGGACTGTTTTTTCTAGATGATTGATTTCTTCTAATTGCTGTAATAAAATCGCTCGTTTTTGTTTTAATTTTTTAGCCAAAATTTCGCCCGGAGGGATTGGGTTAAAGGTCTGGGGTTTGGTAGCTTGGTTGATATGAACCCATTCATTATTATTCATTTTATCCAAGAAATTATAAAGGTAAGTTCGTTGAATATACGGAATTGACTGATTAATTTCCCGTACAGTCATGACTTTATTTTTCAAGAGGCAGAGATATATTTCAGCTTCCTCTTTTGAGAGATCAAAATGTTGCAAATCAGTAATAAGATCGTTTTGGTTGATCGGGCTATCTATCTCATTTCCCATCTCAATGAAAACTCCGAATTCTATTGCATTTTTTTCTAACAAAATATTTTTATAATCAGTAAAATATTGTGTAAAATAGTTTTACACAGATAATAAAAATTTTTCTAATGACTTAAAAGATAAGAATGTGGTGAAATTATGAGTAAGATCCCGGAACCAGATGATTATGAAGCCATGGCGATGGCACTTCCAGAAGGAGTAGATTATGAAGAGTATATAATTGCCACTTATTATGGAGAACTGCCTTCTAATATGGGGGTAAGTTGGAAATTAGCACAAGCGATAGCAATTGAGCAGAGCACAGGAACTTGGACGCCAGTCCCAGGAGAAACACCTGAAGTTCGGAAAAGGCATGTTGCCAAAGTGGTCTCACTATCACAACTTCCAGATTACGAACATGAACGTCCGAGCCCGAAAGAAGAAAAATACCGGCAAGTGATATTGCAAATAGCATTTCCTGCAGAGAATGTTTGGAATCAATTATCTTTACTTTTAACGGCGATTTTCGGCAACATTTCCATGGGTGGGCGCTTGAAAATGATTGATGTCCGATTCCCCAAGAAATGGTTAGCAGAATTTAAAGGGCCGAAATTTGGTATTGAAGGAATCCGCAAATTATTAAAAATTCCAAAACGTCCCCTTTTGAATAATATGATTAAACCTTGTGTCTATGATTCACTCGAAGTAGGACGTGATCTGTTTTACAAGGCGGCAGTAGGAGGTTGCGACATCATTAAAGATGATGAATTACTGGCAAATCAACCCTTCAATCCCATTTCGGAGCGGATTCCAGCCTACATGGAAATGGTCGATAGGGCGAAATCGGAAACTGGTGAAGATACATTATTTACAGTGAATATAACCGATAAAATGCCAGATATTTTAGAAAATGCAGATAAAGCAATCGATTTAGGTGCAAATGCACTTATGATTAATTATCCAGTCGTAGGTTTAGAAGTGATGCGCGCCATCTGCGAAGATCCGAGCATCAACGTTCCTGTCCTTGGGCATATGGATTTTGCCGGTGCGATGTATATGGCACCTCAGTTTGGCGTGAGCTCTCATTTAATTCTGGCAAAGCTCCCTCGAATTGCGGGTGCGGATATTCTCGTGCATCCTGCGCCCTATGGTAAGGCATCAGTACTCCAGGATAAGTTTGAGCGAGTTGCCCATACCATGCGCATGCCTATGCATAATATCAAGCCAATGTTCCCCATGCCTTCAGGCGGTATAACAGTTGGTATGGTAGATAAGTGTATTGATGCATTAGGTCCAGATATCGTCATTGGGTCAGGGGGTGGAATCCATGCACATCCTGATGGCCCAATTGCGGGTGCTAAAGCGTTCCGACAAGCAATTGACGCCGTCATGCAAGGCATCAAAATTAAGGACTATGCAAAGGACCATAAGGAACTTGGAGTCGCCCTAGGCACCTGGGGCACCGGTAAAATTCAGATGGGTAAGTAACAGCAGAATATTTTTTCCTCTGGATTTTAATTCTTTTTTTTCTTTATCAATTTTTATACAAACAATCTTAATTAATATTATATCATCTTTAATTTAGCCTCTTTCGCATAATATACTTTCGACGAAAATTAAAGCGAATAAATTTTAGTTTTCACATGCCATGTGCGATCTTAAATACCGAAAGGTTCTTTACCTCATAAAAGGAAATAGCTTTGTAGATTTAACTAACTCTAGATGGCTGTGATGACGTTCATAAATGTGCGCGATGATGGCGAGGAGGATGCCCCAAAGAAGCGAAAAAAGGTGAAAATTGAGTTTGGGGTAGAGTATAATGAATATGAGGAGCGGGAAATCAAGATTATTAAAGTATATACGCCTTATGATCCCCCTTTAATTCATGATTACAAACAATTAAACTGGCGAAGAGCCCAGTATCGCCCAGAACGACAGGACGGCAAGGTGCTCTACTGGGTCTTTGCCGAACGCGTATTAAAGGATGTATTAGCAATTTTAGATAAACATGACTACCAAGTTGATGATAAAAAACTAAAGCAGCTGCAAAAAAAGGCGGCATTAGAAGCCAAAAAAACCTTTGCAGATTATGAGGTAGATGCAGACAATTTGAAATTGATCAATGAAATGGCCCGTCCAGGCACGAATCGATGGGCAGAACGAGTGCTACGAGAGCAATATAATTTCCGAATTCTAATGGAACAAAATCCAAATTTAGAAATTGAATTCAATTTAGATAATTCGCGTGAAGTTTTCGTAACCATGAAAGATCTAAAGACCACGTTTAAGGTGGCAGTCCCTCTAAAATATCCGGATGAGATCCCTGTAACAAAGTTGGAAGGAATCTGGAAAGATACTAATTTCACGGATAAAGCCGAAATTGCCTATTATAAGAAGGTTCTTGTCGCCTGTCTGGGTGAATTAAAAAAACGTTGGAAACCCCAAATGACTATCGCCCATTTTATCAAACTATTCATAAATTACTTAGCCGCTGCTCAATATAACGAACCGCTAGATATGGCATCGGAAGAATCTTAACTATCATGAAATTGTGAGAAATAATCAATGTCTTTCCAGATAGTTTTGATTATACAATTTTATTCTAATTTTTAATTGTCGTAATTAGAAGTTCATTTTTCATGTAACATCTGATAAATAATTTAATATCGGATTGTTCTGATATTGTATTTAATGTCAGATATAACAGAAAAAAGACCTAAAATGATTCCAACACTAGACCAGTTATTATCAAAGAAGCCATTAGCACTGGTAACAATTGAGGAAGCAGAGAAGATTTCTGTAGAAAATCAAAAAAATTGCACCTTAAAAGTAATGGAGAAATTATCTAAATAACTTTGTGATTTTATTATCAAGTTTTTTTTTGATTCAAGCTATTTACTTCCGACCTTTGATATAGATATTAATTTAAGAGCTGGATGTAGCAAATTAATAATAACTATTTATCTCCTAAATCAATCAGTATCTTCAGAAGTTTATTTTTTTGATAAATCATGAAATTTTTTATATGTTTAAAAATAATCTCTATAAAATCTTTAAAATCTTCTAATAAATCATTTAGTATCAAATTTTGTGAGAAAGCAAAATGAAGATAAAGTTCATTATTATAATAGGGGTTGTTATTGGCGCGTCTATCACTTCGGGACTTTTAATTTGGCTAAATTTTGAGGAATTTAGGAAACCCGCTTATGAGAAGGTATTACTTCCCCAGTTTCCCGTCTCATTATATCATGTCTTTTGGAATGATTCAATTGCGACACAGACTACCATACTCAATAATATCAAGACCAAATACACAGAAATGACATCTCTCTTTATAGTCCCCTATCCAAATCTCTATCATCTTGACCATTTGCCTGCTGCGGGAAAATGGTACGTTTATACCAATCGAAATTTAAGCATTACAATACCAGTAGATTCGTACATGGAAATAACGCAGGATTGGGCAGGGAATCTTATAAATATAATCAATGGTACCGAAGTGCAGATCAATATGCGGGCATCATTTCGCCTAAATTATTATATTACCCTTGAACTTAATCATATTTGCATTAATACGTCGCTCGTCCATGCCTATAACAATGCTGGGACAATCGATGTATTTGGGGAAAAGCGTAAAGCCATTTTCCTCCCTGCTAATACAACGATTGGATTTAGTATGTTTCAAGCCTTCGATCTACTTATCGAGGATAGGTATGTGCAGAACTATGAAATTATCCAAGGATTCGGTTGGGATCACTGGGTCAATCCATATTATTATTTTACGGAAGAGGTACGCAACGAACTCGATTCTTATTATCAAATGCAATATAATGCAATGGCAGAGAGTGGCGGATATGTAGAATCTAGACTTGATACAAATATGACCGTAAATATTAATGAGGCAGGAACCATCTTCGGAAATTGGTTCTATCATGAATGGCCATTTGAATTGAATTATACAAATCACCCGTATTGGGGCAAATATTGGTTTGATGGATCAAGGCTCAACATACTGAATATTAATAAAACCGATAGGAATACCTTCTATAAAGATATCAAAACGGGGCAGAATTTCAGTTCTAACATGATTGGGGTCTTTGGAGATGCGGATTACGAAAATACCCAGAATTACACGTTAATCGGCGGACGGTATATGTACCTGCTCGAAGGAAATACATCTGTAGGGATTGTAAATCTTACCGAATTCTTTTCGAATGAGCGGAGTGGTCCAATTTACATGAAGTACCAGCTTATTCCAGCCTCTACTTCAATGTATGATGATTTACTCTATATCGAATATTTCGATTCTCTAACAGCAGCACAAGGTCCCTTTACGACTAATAAAATCACATATTCTCGGTCATATCAAAATTAAAGAAATTCGTGTCAAAGAATCTTTAAAATATGAAAAGATTTATGAGACTTTTATTTTTTTAAAGCTGAATATACGCTTTAATCGAAATATTTTTATGTGAATTACAAAATAAAGAAAAATCACTTTACAATATTTTAAAATCATTAAACCATTTTAAAAGAGGGATTCTTTGAATAAAAAATATGCCTGTATTTTGATTACAGCTCTCATTTTGCTACTGATAATGTCAATTAATACATATCAGAGACCAGTTACGACCATAGATTCAAATTTGGAAATTAAATTCCATATAAAATCAAATGAACCTATTCTGATAACGAATAATGGGAATTTTTCAGTCTATGCAAGCGCAGGAGATGGAAACAAAACGAATCCATGGATTATTGAGAATTATATTATTAATGCGAGTGGTAAAGGAGCTCATGGAATACATATCGAGGGGACAACCGATTATTTTATCCTAAGGAATTGTTCAATTATAGAGGGCAATATAACATGTCACGGGATATATATCAGAAATGTTGTTAATGGTAGAATCATTAATAACTCAATTAGACTTTGTACTGATGGTATTCATATATCATATTCAAGCAATATTAATCTTACAGACAATACAGCCAACAATAACTCACGGGGTATTTATCTAGAATATTCGGATCATAACACGCTTCTCAATAATACGGCTCAGTATGAAACGAGCCATGGGATTTATTTGTATCAATCCGATAATAACACGCTCATATTTAATAAGGTATTTGATAGTTTCTACTATGGAGTCACACTAGAATCATCGCACCATAATAATCTAACACAAAATTCGGTCAATCATAACAAACGGTATGGAATTTATCTGAAATCAGCAGACTATAATACCTTGACGTTTAATGAGGCAAATGATAATTACCTCTTTTCAGATGGGATTACATTATCTTCATCGGATTATAACGAAATTATCAATAACACATTGAATCATAACGATGCTCACGGAATCTGTTTACAATCGTTTTCTAAATATAATAAGATGATAAACAATACCTTAATTGATAACTCAGATTTTGGCTTTTACATCGAATCATCCACCAATAATACCTTAGCACATAATTATGCGATTGATAATCAACGCGGAATTGCATTGTATGCATCAAGTCACTATAATGAGTTAGTAGGCAACGTAATAAACAACAATTACTATGGAATCTATCTAAGTCAGTCAAATAGCAATAATATTTCAAATAATTTTATTAATTACAATGGACTAGAAGGAATGTATCTATGGAGCTCAAGTTATAATACAATCATCAACAATACGATTAATTATAACGTAGAAGATGGGATTTGCTTATCTTCTTCGAGCCATAATGAAATTAAAAACAATACCATCAATGAGAACAATTATGGGATCTTTTTAATGAGTTCTAGCTATAATCATATTCTATGGAATAAATTGTATTATAACAAAGAATGTTGGTTTGAAAGTTCAGGTTGCATCAATAATACATTTGAAAATAACGATTGTATAGCAAGAGTGGGCGCAATTCCAGGTTTTATATGGGTCTATACATTATTAGGCTTAAGTATTATCAATGTATTACTATTTAAACGGAATTATAAACGACAATTGAGCTACTTAAATTAAATTCTCAAGATATTCAATTTTATTTTTTTTTAGAAAGTGGGAAAAGACACAATTTTCTTGATGCAATTCTTCAGAAAAG
>SUPS01000177.1 GCA_005191415.1 Candidatus Helarchaeota ASGARD archaeon Hel_GB_A | reverse complement strand
GTATTTAAGGTCCTTAATCATGAATTTAAGAATAAAGAACAGAATTGATAGATAATTAGAAGGGTAATTACTATTTCAAGGAAAATTAGAAAATTTTTTAGTTCAATGTAGTAATTTACTAAATTATTAATGAAAATTAATGAAATTAGGAATGGTAGAGCCAAAATTATTAAGGATAGATAGTCATTTGCAAAAGGAAGTAGAATTATTATGATGAACCATAAAATTAGAATTAAGATAATTAATATTAAGGGCATAGGCTGTCAAAATAAAAAAATTTTTGAATTTTTAGGTCTAATAAACATATTTAATTAATAGTCCTCTCCAGTGATCTCGTAAAGAATATTCCGCCGTATCTGTGATTTGTGATAAAAGATGTTGAGTTAAAAGAGGACGATGATTCCAAAGTTTTGCGATTTTCTGATCTGCTGCATAAATTGTAGCCGCGGCAAGGATATATGGGTTTCGTCCGCCTCGTTTCTCATTAGGAATGCTTTTAAGGATAGAGGAGCTAACTCTTAGTAATTCTTTGGTGTATTTAAATTCATTTATTCCAATTTTTTCCAAGCGTGATCTGACTTCAGGGGCTGAAGTCACTTTTATTACAATCTTTGAGAGATAATCTTCGCTTTTACAGGCTTTATGATTTTGAAAATATTCTTTGAATTTTGGTTTAATTTGCAGAGCAGTCCGTATAATGCTTTTGGCAGTGACGCGGTGATTTAATTTTCTAAAAGCATTTGCGATTTCTTTTATTGTCAACATGGTAGATTCTTTTGACTCTCTTACTGCGAGATAAAGACATACGGCGATAAGATTCAGATGATTATAGAAATCCCCTTTTTTGGTTTTCTTGATGAATTTTTGATAAAGATAGGCCGCTCTATTTTTAGTATGGATATTTATGGGTTCTAATAAGCTACATACTCTATTAAAAATTGTTAAAGTTCTATAATTCGTTTCTTTTTTATCGATTCGCGCACGGAGATCATAACGGTATTTCAATCGTTTATAAAGAGCCTGTTTTTTGGAAGAGAGGGGATTGCCATTTTTATCGTGAAAATAAGCGGAAAATTGAAAACCCATATAACTACCCAAACCATCGACAATATTTAGGCGATCACCCAAAGCAACAAAATGGCGCCCAGTATTTCGCGAATTACAGTCATTATTTGAATTTATCTTGTAAGACGGGGAAACAAAGTATTTTGAAGTAACCAATCCACACTTTATACATATATATTCGCCTCTGACAGGATCCAAAATAATTTCATGATCGCAGCTTGGAGATTCCAATTTTTGATTCTTAATTTTTTCCAAAATACAAACCCCGAAGAATTTGATAATCAAAGAAAACCTAAACAAAATTTTATTGTTTCTACTTAGCGAAATATCATCTAAAATTCTCGAAATAAGACCGTACGAATTATTTATCTGTCAGAACTGATGATAAACGTGTATAGAAAGAAGGAGATGATTGAAAGTTTTTTATAATTCACAAAAAATTTAATTATTAAAATAGGTAACTATAAAGAAATCTTACAATATATCTTGTATATTGAAATCTATCGCGGTGAGTAATTTTTGGAAGAAATAATGTGGGTTGAAAAATATCGTCCAAGGTCTTTAAGTGAAGTTGTGAATCAAACTGAAATCGTCGCACGTTTGAAGATTTTTATTCAAGAAAAGTCTATGCCGCACTTAATTTTCAGTGGTCCTCCCGGAACTGGAAAAACAACATGTGCTTTAGCTTTAGCCCACGATTTATTTGGACAATCTTATCGACAAAATGTGAAAGAGCTCAATGCGTCAGATGAGAGGGGCATTAAAGTAGTAAGAACTTCAATTAAACAATTTGCTCAATATATGGGAACAAAAGATGCACCGTTTAAAATTTTAGTTTTAGATGAAGCAGATAATATGACTTCTGATGCTCAGCAAGCATTGCGGCGGACAATGGAATCTACCTCTCGGAATTGTCGATTTATCTTGATTTGTAACTATTCTTCCAAAATTATAGATCCTATTCAATCAAGATGCAGTATATTTCGGTTTTCACCATTGAAAGATGAAGATATATTACGGAGATTAGAAGATATCAGTAAAAAAGAAAACGTTAAATTGTTAAATGATGGAAAACAAGCAATTTTATATAATTCAGGAGGAGATATGCGTCGTGCAATCAATATTCTACAAACAGCTGCTACTTTAAAAAGCGAAATTGATGCTGATACGGTTTATAAAGTGACAGGGAAAGCACGTCCAGAAGAAATTCGAAATTTACTTAATTCAGTTCTAGAAGGAAATTTTCTTGATGGTGTTAAACAGATTGAAACGTTATTACAAATTTATGGGTTATCAGGACTAGATATAATTGAACAAATACACCGCGAGGTTATTAGATTGAATTCAATTTCAGAACTCAAGAAAATTAAATTAATTGAGGAAATAGGGGAAATAAATTTCCGATTGATTGAAGGTGCGAATGAAAAAATTCAATTACATGCTCTTATAGCCAAAATAGCTAGAATTGGGAGAGAATTAGATTAAAATTTTTTATTTCTAGAGTTGATAATTATTATCAACTTTTAATACTTAAAAGATATAGAATTTCTTATAAGATATAGTTATTATGTCATCTTCTTAACTTAGAATTGGCAGAGAACATCAGTAAGGTTATAAAATGTGGCGAAAAGTAAAATTTTCATCTGCTGGAAAAATACCAAACAAATTTTTAAATGAAATTGTTTTTAAGCATTTAGGTTCCCCAAGTGATTACATACTTTATGGACCAGGTATTGGGAGAGATGCAGCCGCAATTAAACTTTCCAATGATAAAATTTTAATTGTCAAATCAGATCCAATTACGGGCTCTGTAAGGCATATTGGAAGATATGCAGTAATAATAAATGCTAACGATATTGCAGTTCTGGGGGCTACCCCAATGTTTTTTTTATCGACAATTTTGCTTCCAATTAATGCTTCATTATATGACTTAGAGATTATTTGTCAAGATATTGATAAAGCTGCAAAAGAATTAAATATAAGCGTAATTGGGGGCCATTCTGAAGTAACTGCGGGCATTATGAATCCTATTTTATGCGGTTCAATGTTAGGAGAAACAAGTTCAGAAAAACTTATCACCGCAAATTCAAGACATGGAGACAAATTGGTTATGACAAAGTTTGCAGCGATTGAAGGGACTGCAATCTTAGCATGGGATAAAGAAGATTTTTTACAGAAAAAAATGAAAAAAAACTCCCTTGAAACGGCAAAAAAATTTATTAATTATTTGAGTATTTTAAAAGACGCACAATTAGCTCTTAAAATAGGAGGTATTACAGCTATGCATGATCCTACAGAAGGAGGAATTTTAAATGGAATTTTCGAAATCTGCAAAGCTTCAGGAGTAGGAGCTATTGTATATAAAGAACGAATTCCAATTGCTAAAGAAACACAAGAAATATGTAAAATTTTAAATCTTAACCCACTACGTTTGATCTCTTCAGGAACATTACTATTGACTATTAAACCTCAGAACTTAACCCAAATTATTACCATATTAGCTAAACATAGAATTAAAGCCACGTGTATTGGAGAAATAAGGAAAGAAAAGGAAATTCATCTCCTTAGGGATGATGGAACTCAAGAGCTAATCGCAGAACACAATCAAGATCAATTATGGACCGTTTTTTCAAAGTGAATAATTAAGTTTTCAAGTTTCTTTTTATATATAAAAATTATGCAAGATTTTGCAGTTTTTACGTTCTCAGTAGAGGAAATTTTTTTTCTCGATGCGTTTTTATTGACTTTTTGATTAAAAAATCTTCAAAAAATTGAGTTCTTTTTTTTTGGGGAATTATTTACTTTTTATTTGTCCTCTTTTCTGATTTATAAGATTGGTAATTCATTAAGTAAGTTAAAAAATATTCTTTAATCTAATTGAAATTGAGGTAGAATTTTGTCGGTCAAAAATATATTGGAGGAAGAATTAAGCCAGCCCACTGTGTTTCGGGATGAAACAAAGCTTTCGATAGATTATACGCCACTACAGCTGCCTCATAGAGAAGAAGAAATCAGAACACTTGCAAGGTTATTTAGAATATTGATCGAGAATCCAGGCGGGACAAGTAAAAAAGTAATTATTATGGGATCGACTGGAACTGGTAAAACGGCGGTCTCTAAGAGGTTTGGAACTATGATTCAGGATGTTGCAAAGAAAAAAAATATCTATTTACGCTATATTCATATTAATTGCCGGCAGTGCAAGACGGGATTTATGATAATAAATCGTATAATTCAACATTTCAATCCAAAGTTTCCTCGACGGGGATTTAATGTTGCAGAACTATTGCATATTCTTTCTAATGAAATTCTTATTAAACGGAATGCCTATATCCTTCTTTGTTTAGATGATGCGGATCAAATTATTACTAGTGAACCTTCACTTCTCTACCATTTAACAAGAATTGGAGATGATTCTCTCAATTCTAAACAAAGACTTTCACTTATTACAATTGTAAAGAATGATTCGTTTAGAAAAACATTGGATCCAAGTATTCAAAGTACATTCCAATCGAGTATAATACATTTAGAAAAATATTCTAGCTCGCAGCTTAGAGACATTCTCAAAGCACGCATTAAGGAAGCTTTTTTTGATGGTACGGTCTTAAATGAAACTATAAATTTAATATCAGATTTTTGTGAAGAATCAGGTGATGCCCGATATGCTTTAGAATTACTATGGCTTGCAGGAAAATATGCGGATGAAGCAAAAACGTTTCAAATTAGTCCAGAATTTGCTAGGAAGGCAAAAGCCAATTTAGACCCGGGAATTAAGAAAGAGATCATCCGTGATTTGAATTTACATCAGAAATTATTATTATTAGCAATTGCTAGGAGACTAAAGAAAACAGAAAAAGCATATGTTACGATGGGGGAATGTCAAGCATCTTATCAAATTATTTGTGAGGAATATGGAATAAAGTCTAGGGGGTATACTACCATATGGGAATACATAAAAGAGCTTGCAAATATTTCTACATTTCTTAATACGAAAGTAACAAGATTAGAGGATCGACCTGGGCAGACTACATTACTCAGGCTTAATGTTCCATTTGAAATTCTAGAGCAGATCATGGAAAATGAAATTATGAATGAAATAGTAGTGTTATAGAGGGCTTGTTATGGTTTTGGTAAATAATGTTGAACAGCAGAAAGAAGAATTCGTACTTGAAGATATATTCCAATCGAAAGGACGAATTAAAATATTAAAAATTCTTGCAATAGAAGGAGAATTAAATATTTCTGAAATCGCTAGAAGGGCAAATCTAAATCATAATTCAACACGCCATCATTTGAACTTTCTTGTTAAGGCCAATATAGTTCAAGAGAAAAAGTTCGGGCGTATTAGAATATATCGATTTAGAGTAGAGGATATAAAAGTGCGTGCAATTAAATCGCTCTTTGATATTTGGTGTAATTCGGAGTTCTAAGGAAACGTGTCATTTATAATCTAAGGTAAAAATTTATTTTCATTTTTTATTTTCATTTTAAAAAAAAAATTAGTGATATATATTTAATTTTTCAGTCTTATTGGTTAAAAATACATTTGATTAATGCCTTGAAAGTTTCTAAAACATTAAATCCTTGTGTAGCAATAGTTTCAAACAATATAATGGAATTTTTAAGACCTAATGAATTTTTAAATTCATTTACGGAAATAGCATTAGGAGCATCTCGCTTGTTTAATGAGATAACAATAGGGAGTTCTTTTTTATTATTTCCGAGTATTAGTGAGAGTTCATTCCAACTAGCTTTATTATCATCCATTAAATGCTTTTGACTATCTGCTACAAAAACAATTCCATCCACACCTGTGAGGACGGTAGGGCGTGTTTCCGCGTAAAAATCTTGTCCTGTAGCACTCCATAAATCAATTTGGAATTTCCATTGCCCTTTTTGGAAAAAAATAGAACCCCAATCAAAAAATAGGGTCCTTCCAGCCTGCGTTTCAATTGATTGTAAGGCATCTCTTCTTCCAAATTTTTCAAATATAAATTTCAGAGATGTAGTCTTACCAGACATTGCACAACCAAAATAAACAATCTTTATAATAATTTTTCTTGCGCCTAAATCTGTCAACATTTCTAATCACTTAATCTTTTTTAACCCCATAATCCATCAATCTTATCTCCAATTTGGACAATTTTGCCTCCTTTAATGCAAGGTGAGAAATCAACACCATATTCTGCTTTAATTAATTGAAGAATTCTGTCCGAATTTACTTCGTTATAGTCAATAGTTTGCAATAAGGTTTTGCCAGAGATTCTTATTTCTTTAAATCCAAGTTCTCGCAATAAGTCAATACGGGATAAAATTGCAAGTGAGCGCATTCCAGCTTGAATAAAAGTCTGTATTTCCTGAATAAAAATGTTCATTCTAATTTTTTCTTCTTCTGAATCAAAACGCATTATTGCGGTCATAATTTCATTTGAGGGGGTAGATTTAATTTTTTTCTTTAGAACTCGTTTCATTTTTTCTAATGCAACTTCTGTTTTTTGAATTGATTTGTCAATTATCTTTTTTTCAAAGTCTAAGTCCATACCGTTATTTATTCCGTATAATTTTAGTGTTAAATTATTTGATTCTATTTGAATTATTAAAAATTGGTCTTCATATTTTTTGATATTTATGAGGATATCTTCTTTTGTAATACCGTTTGATATGTCGAACCCAATTATCCATCCCTTCAGTTTATCAATTCTACCGAAAATATGCCTTGATGCATTAGAGGGAGAGCAAAAAATATTTCGTGGTATATTAAAATCATCCTCTTCTTCCTGACAAAGTTGAAGATATTCTTCTGGTTCTACAAAATCAGACCAAAATACATATTCATGCCGGTGAGGTGCAAGCTTAATTAAACCATTAATTAGATTATCTATTTCATTATAATCGCTTCCAATAACAATAACCGGAATTCGGTCTAAAATAATTCGTAAGAGGAGGGAAAATTGATGTTTTCCCAATTTTTTAATTAGTTTTTTTAAAGAATATGTGGTTTCCATGGCAATATCACGGACTTTAGATATTTAATTCTTCAAATATCTGTTTTATATTAAAAATGGTTTCTGGTGTTTTCTCAGCTTCTCTTAAATATTGATTCATTGTTTTAACGTATTGTGGAATAAGAAGACGTAATAACCCCAGTCGTTTTTCTCCTTTTGAGATAAAAGTGCTAAAAATACCGCCATCAAGATTATAGATAAAATGTGAATATGTAGAACATTCACACAAAACGCTATTAATTGTAGTCTTCTTGAGCATGTATATAATACGTTTTGAGGTATCAAAAAGAGAGAAACTTATAGCACCTTCAGCCTCAAGCATCGGATCTAAAGTGAATTTACACAAAGGATAACCTCCAGTAAGAGTGATACATGCAAGTTTAACACCTGGAACATTTTTAGAATAATCGAATATCAAATCTCTTAATCTTGAACTTAAATTTGCTGTAATTTTGAGTGAAAAAGTTTCAATATTACTGGAGGTCTGTTCATCTTCCTTAACAGAAAATGCGTTTAGTATATTTTTGACTTCATCTTCCGAGAAAGATCTTAAAGGTGGTTTAAACTCAAGCCCTGATTTTTCTAAAAGATCCCTGATGGAATTGAGTGTATTCTTCATTCCAATGAAAATAGACCCTAAATTGGTTTTTGGACGAGTAGTTATTGCAATAAAATAATCTGTATTGGAAGATAAATCATAGTTAGAGCCTGAATTTTCCAAAATAGAGGTATTATTTTTTATTTTACCTGTTGAATTTCTAAGTGGTGCAACTAAAATTTTTGCGCGTTCTCCATCAATTAGAATATAATTTAATGCAGATTTGTGTAAATGTTCGGCAACGTTGAAAATTGCTGCAGTTGAAGAGCATACACCAAAAATTTCATTTTTTGAGAGCCATATACCAGCTGATTCTATTGGTGAGCCATCCCTCTGTGAGAGAACAGTATTTTCCACGCCATATATTTTCTTTATTTTTATTAAGTAATTTTTTACTTCTTGTAAAATTTCTCCAGACAATGAAATGGACCCTCTGGATATTAATAAGTATTAATTAGGTTTTTGCTAATAAAGTTCATTAAAAAGCCTATAAAAACTCCACAGAATCGAGAATTCAATCAAAAACCTATAAAAACTCCACTAAAATGATAATCTCTTCGTTTAATTTTTAAATCATATTCAATCAACATCTAAATTTATAAGTTTACGGCGGTTATATGTTTGTTTAAGATAAAATACTGAAAATCCAGCAATACTTACCCCCATCAAAATATAACCCAATGAATTCCATATTTGATGTAATAAATCGAATTTTATTTCAATATGAAATTTCAGCATTGATGATAAAGTGTTATAAGAGCCTGGAAATAGAATTTCAATCTCTAATAAGGTTTGTATAGAGGGAGCTCTTAATGAATATGTAAATTCTCCTTGGATATCCGTGTATAAATTAAACTCTATATCATTTATTCGTAATATTA
>SUPS01000176.1:8006-8623 GCA_005191415.1 Candidatus Helarchaeota ASGARD archaeon Hel_GB_A | reverse complement strand
TTTCTTTAATAAAGGAAATATTATCAGAAAATCAGATTACTTTGGAAAAAATTACTAAAAAATCGGGTGATTTAGATAAATATTTTTAAGGAGCTTTTAATGTGCCATTAGAGAAATTACTATTTTAAAAATGTTAGATCAAGAAAACATATCGAAGATTTAGGAAGAAAATTATACGTAAAAATTACTGAGGTTATCATTGCAGAAATTGAGGGCATTACAGAAGAAGATTGTATTGATTATATGTTTAAAATGGTTATAGATAGAACTTTTGATGGCTATATGACAGAAATCAAAACTATTTATAGACAATTACAAAAGGAATTAAATGTGAAGATAGAACCTGCACCTGATGAATGGGGTCGCCTTTTTAATGTCGATTTCTTTATTCAAATCAAAGATAAATATATTGGACTTCAAATCAAACCAGTATTAGATGTATCGTATATTCCCCAAATATATAAAGAACGTTCTATTCAAGCGAAAACACACAAAAAATTTTCTGAAAAATATAGAGGAAAGGTTTTTTATGTAATTTCAATGAAAGAGGGAAGAAAGAAAATAATTAAAAATTCTGAAGTAATTTCTGAAATAAAAAATGAAATTAAAAGACTTCA
>SUPS01000176.1:0-7996 GCA_005191415.1 Candidatus Helarchaeota ASGARD archaeon Hel_GB_A | reverse complement strand
AATATTATCAGAAAATCAGATTATTTTGGAAAAAATTACTAAAAAATCAGGTGATTTAGATAAATATTTAAAATCTATAAAAATTCTATTTTTTCAATTCACTTCTTTTCTTTTTATATGATTTATCATTGAAAGATTGCGTTTATGAAGAATTTTTAAACCGTTCGATAATCTTTTTCACAATTTTAGAGGAACTATTGAAGGATGCATCCCCATATTTTTCAAGACGAACGATTTTAACGTCCATCCCTCTCTTTTTTAGTTCATCTTGTAATGCGTCGATATTTATAGGTTGATCGTAGCCCAACACGATAATATCGGGATTTAAATCTTGGATAATTCGCAAACGATCCTTCCAGGTATCTCCTTTATAACCTAACACTGCATCATCAACTACTTTTAAGGCTTTAATAAGCTTTAATCGCTGATCTGAAGGAAATATTGGATGATGCCCTTTTACTTTCACGACAGAATCATCACGCGATATTACTACAATCAATTCTGCATTTTCTCCTCCCAACTCTTTTGCTCTTTCAAGCATTTTCACATGGCCATAATGGAGCAAATCAAAAGTTCCAAAAGCTAAAATCCGTGGCATTACTGCACCTTATTGGGTTGAATAACTTTTTTTACTAAAATTATGAAAATGGCGGGCTCGACGGGAATTGAACCCGCGACCATCGGGTTAAGAGCTTCACCCAACCAAACTATAGTTTGGTTGTCCGACGCTCTGCCTAGCTGAGCTACGAGCCCACGCGCGCTTTATTGAGACTTTCTTCTTTATCGGTCAGTATATTATTGATATCTGATTTGATTATAACAACATATCATTCGATATTAATTTACCTCTACCTCTCATTTGTTTTTTTCTGCTATCCATTTCTTACATATCTCAATCGCATCTACCGGATTGGTAGCTGTTGCATCCGCGCCAATCTCTCTAGCAAATTCTGACGTCACTGGACGCCCTCCAACAATGATTTTAACGCTATCCCGCAAACCCGCATCTTTTAAGGCAGTAATGATGTCTCTCATATGCTCTCGGGTAGTACTCAAAAGTGCAGACATCGCTACAATATCGGGCTTATATTTCCTGACTGCATCAACAAATTTTTCAGCACTTACTTCAACTCCAAGATCATGAACCATAAAACCTGCCCCTACCATAAAAGAAGAAACAATTGTCTTACCAATATCATGGATATCCTCCTTTACTGTTCCAAAAACGATGGTTCCTAATAGTTGCGTATCCGTTTCTTCAATGTAAGGTTTCAGAAGGTCAATTGCAGTTTTAGCCGTATCTCCCGCCAGCATTAGTTCCGAAAGAAAATATTCATGTGTTTCATATAGTTCACCCACCTTATTCAAGGCATTACTTATTGCATTTAATAGATCTTGAGGAGAAATACCTTCCTTTTGTGCTTGTTTTATCAGAGTTTCCGCTAAATCAGTGTCAAACTCAACTATCGATGTCTCCAACTTGCTCAATAAATCTTCACTCATGGGATTGCACAGCCAATTTCATTGATCAATTTTAGACTAACTTTTAAATAAGCTTTAATAAACTTTTAGAATAAGTGAATCTTAATATTTCCTACTGCTGCCATACTACGATTTAATAAATTTGGGTTGAATCCGACCAACACGGATGCCTCAGTAGCTCAGCTGGTAGAGCGGCAGCCTCGTAAGCTGTTGGTCGCGGGTTCAAATCCCGTCTGAGGCTTCATCTAAAAAAAAAATAGAACTGCACGGGTGTCCGAGTCTGGCCAAAGGAGCAGGACTGAGGAAGTCGAAGATATTCCGTCTAAAGGCTCCTGTGGCGAAGGCCTGCGAGGGTTCAAATCCCTTCCCGTGCACTTCATACCTTTTTTTCTTATTTATTTCAAATAGAAAATTTTGCATTCTTTCCCTTACTAATTTTATTTTTATATTTTTTCTACATGGAAATCCACTTTAGAAAAATTTATAAAATTAGGTCCATTATGCAATTAAAAGGCTAAAAATAACGAGAACAACCCAATCTTTAAAAGGTGTTCGGGAAATGCCGAAGAAAAAAAGTAATCCACTCCTTGAAAAAACCAAAATTTTAATGAAAAATCGCGGCTACATTGAAGATGAAAAAAGGAAAAGTGAAGATGACAAAGGAGAATTTCTATATTTCAAAGCACCCGATGGAATGCCGGTTATTGTGCATTGTACTTTTAAGAACGAAACAACAGGTGTTGCATATATCCGAGACATGGTAAAAAAATTTGATAAAAAGAAAATTAAACACCGAATCTTCATTGGAAGTGGTAAAGTAACACGTAGTGCTTTAAATGAGTTAAATGAAAAAGGTATTGAATTTATCCCAGCGGATTTAGTCTTAATGGATATTTTGGAGCATGAATACGTCCCGAAACATGAAATCTTATCTGAAGAAGAAAAGGAAAGTCTATTAAAAAAATTAAAAGTCCCGCCATCAGCCCTTCCTATAATTTTCACGACTGATCCCGTTGTACGTGTGATTGGCGCAAAGCCAGGCGATATTCTGAAAATAACAAGAAAAAGCCGTACTGCAGGGGAAACTATAGTTTATCGTTTAGTTGTCAAGGAACAAACTTAAAGACGATTTTAATGTCATTCTCTTTCTAATCTTTCTGTCGAGGATATTGGAAATGAGGTAATGTTTTTATAAAAAAAGAAATTTACTAATCATGTTCAATAACTTCAATCCAAAAATGTTGGCTTTTTTGATGATTTTTAAAGAAAAAATGAGTGAATTATCTTAGGTGTTTATCTTGTATGCAATTGGCGAAGCTTTGCTTGGGAAAGAACCCGAATTAGCTCATGTTGATTTAATTATTGGGGATAAAAATGGAAATGTTGGATTAGCATTTGCAAATGCACTTTCACAACTTACTAAAGGACATACTCCTCTTCTTGCTGTTATCCGCCCTAATCTGCCCTGCAAACCATTTACAATCATCGTTCCCAAAGTTACAATCCAAAATTTGAAACAAGCTTCAAAAATTTTTGGCGCTGCCCAATACGCCGTAGCTAAAGCAGTTGCAGATGCTGTGGAAGAAAATATCATTCCAAAAGATAAGATTGATGAATGGGTAATCATTGCAAGTGTTTTCGTTCACCCACAAGCTA
Source organism: Candidatus Helarchaeota ASGARD archaeon Hel_GB_A (assembly GCA_005191415.1). Classification (GTDB taxonomy): domain Archaea; phylum Asgardarchaeota; class Lokiarchaeia; order Helarchaeales; family HEL-GB-A; genus HEL-GB-A. The sequence goes on along the minus strand of SUPS01000176.1, from coordinate 4,858 downwards.
GTGATGACCGAAAAATTTATTCTTATAATTATTCTGCGGTAAAACTTGCAATAAAACGAGCCCTTAGTGAATATCCTTCCTGGGATAAAATCCTATATGATAAAGATCGGGCAAAACATCCCATATTGGGCTTCCGAGTGCCTAGACTCTGGCGTTTTCCATATCTCCAAATTGCTTTAGATATACCGAATAAAAATCAGGTCATTAAAATAATTCAAGAATTGCCGAAAAGCGATCGGATTATTTTGGAGATTGGAACTCCTTTACTCAAGCATTATGGCACTCAACTAATTGGGGAATTACGAAAAATCGTTAAAGATAGTTTTATTATTGCGGATCTGAAGACGCTCGATGTAGGAAAAGTTGAAGTCGACTTAGCATTCGAAGAAACTGCCGATGCAGTGGTCGCTTCAGGACTAGCTTCCATTCAAACATTAGATAAATTTATTTATGAAGCACAGCGCGTAGGAATTTATTCATTTGTCGATTTAATGGACGTAGATGCACCTCTTGAAAAATTAAAGAAATTGAAACAACTTCCAGATCTTGTTATTATACATCGTGCTATTGATACGGAAGAAACAGAAAAACCAAAATGGGACTTAATTAAAGAAGTAAAAGAACTTGGAGTTAAATACGTAGCCGTCGCTGGAGGGATCCGACCACAAACTACCATAGACGCGCTAAAAAGTGGTGCAGATATCATAATCGTTGGACGGTATATCACCCAATCTAAGGATGTAGAACGGTCAACACGCGAATTTTTAAAGATTTTCGAACAGAAACAGTTTTGGAGTGACATAGATCTTTTTAGAGTGCATGAAGAATAGATTCATTCGATTTATAGGTTTTTATTTTCTTTTTTCCAAGTGAGGGTATAAAATTGAAGTGTATTCTCATTATTTGTGATGGTATGGGGGATCGTCCTTGCAAACAATATCCAAAAACTCCCCTTGAAACTGCAAACACGCCTGCATTTGACCAGCTTGCGAAGAAAGGGATCTGTGGAATTATGGACCCCATTAGCCCAGGAATACGCCCTGGGAGCGATACCGCTCATCTCGCCATATTTGGCTATGATCCTTATAAATATTATAAAGGGCGAGGAGCTTTCGAAGCGCTTGGAGCTGGAATTGAAGTAAATAATGGTGACGTTACCTTACGTGCAAATTTTGCCACAATAAATCCTGAAGACATTATTCTAGATCGCAGAGCTGGAAGAAAAATTCCAGAAGGCGATGAATTTGCAAAATTGATTAATAATCTTTCCCTAAATAGCGCCACTGAGGTGAAAATAACCTTCATCCATACCGTAGAGCATAGATGCGTTTTGAAACTCGAAGGTCCTAATCTGTCGCATAATGTTTCAGATATGGACCCTGATGTCATAAATGTGAAAGTTCAACCATGCAAACCCCTAGATAATAGCCCTGAAGCAAAGAGGACGGCAGAAATTTTGAATGAATTTTATGCTAAAACGAAAGAAATTTTAAGCCAGAGTCCTTTAAATGAAAAAAGACAACAAAATGGGCTTCTACCTGTAAATGGAATCTTGCTTCGAGGTGCAGGAATAATTCCAGACTTACAAACACTAGACGAAAAGTATCATATCCGTGCAGCCGCTATTTGTGGTGCGCCTCTTTATCGAGGTGTTGCAAAGGTAGTTGGTATGACTCCGATATATGTCCCTGAAGCGACTGGACGTGTCGATACCAATACTCTTGCAAAAGGGCAAGCTGCCTTGGATCATCTTGCGTCAAATGACCTTATCTTCATTCATATTAAAGGTACCGACAACGCCTCTCATGATGGAAATTACGAACAAAAAGTGATGATGATTGAAAAAATCGATGCTATGGTCCAATTATTACTTGATAATCTCTTACTCGAAGAAACTCTCATTGTATTAACTGCAGACCATGCGGATCCTATCTGTGTGCGAGATCATACTGCAGATCCTGTTCCCATTGTAATGGTTGGAGAGAATTGTGTGTTATCAGATGATGTGGATGTTTTTTCTGAACGCGCGTGTGCCAAAGGTGGACTTGGACGTATCCATGGCTTAGATGTTATACCCATTATTATGGATTTAATGGATAAAACAAAAAAATTTGGGGCATAACGAATTATTTATCCTTCTGATGCGGCTTCAAGTGCTTTTAATTTTTTCTCTTTTTCAATATCTGCTAATTGTATCTCTTCTTCTTCGCCTGCTTCATCAACCCTCCGTGACATAAAGATCTTATCTAATTTTTCAAAAAGGCTCTCTAGTTTTGGAGCAATAAATTTAAACCTTTTCTGTAAAATAAGAACAATGGAAAGAAGAAGTCGGTAAACATGCCCACCTGATACAAATCCTACAAGCTTAATTTTCTCTTTTTGTGGATATTTTTCAGGATATGCAATATCATCCAGACTTTTTAATAAAATTTTACTTAACCCTGTAGCAACTGCCTCAATTGCTACATTTGACAGTCCTTCAATTTTTCGTATTCCAATTTTTTTCGAATATCGTTTAGGGTCGAGAAAACTCTGCCATTGAATAAATTCTGTTTGATCTATCAATGCCTCCACTTTTTCTAAGACCTTTGTTATCGGGTCCCAAAAATCTAAATCAATTTTTCCTTCTTTATAGGCTGCTTTTAACCTTTTTCGGATCCCTCGTAAATATTTTTCTTGATATTTCGGTGCTATATTCCAAATAACTATCTGAAGGCAGTCTAAATAATAATAGGGATCATCTTTCTTACGAAAAATCTGTTTAATTTTCTGAAAAAAGCTTAATTTCTTGTAAGCCTTTTGAATAAATTGATCTAAATCAATTACAGCCGCTGCATATCCATACCAATCTATATCTAACTTCTTTTCGAGATCTTCGTGGGTTATAACGGGTACTTCAATCTCAATAAATTCAGTTCCTAACGAATGATCAACAAAAGAATCTCGAATTGTCTTTATGAGATGAGGCACGCGAAACTTATTGTTAAACCATTTATGAAGAATCGTGTAGGTCGGCTTAGGATATTCCAATACAAGCGAATGATCTCCACGTTCGAAAACAACATGAACCTTTTTATAAAAATCTTCCAAAGATTGCGTATTCGGGAAGTATTCAGGCCACTTCTCAACATAACCATGCCCTACAGTGGACCATGCATAAAAATGCCCATCTCGTTTTTCTACTATAACTCGTTCAAGATCTCCAAGATGATCATAGGCATCAATTATTGCTTTACTAAATGCTAATATTCCATACAATGTAAATCGCTCTGTTCTCAACCCATTCTTTAATGTTTCAAGTCCCGGAACCCGAATATTTACACAAATAATTTCATATGGTTTTGCTCTCTCCAACCAACGTCCTGTTGATTCAATCCAATCAAAGTCATCCCCTAAAGAATACATAAATTGGCGAAGCTCTTTTAAATCTTTAATATTTCGTGCTTTCGCAAGGATTTCTTGCTTCCAAGATTCATATTCCTCTGTCATACGTTTCTGAAGGTTTTTTTCTAATGGAAGCTCTCCTTTACGGATTTTCACACGAATCTTCATGTTTCGTAACCAAATTTATTGCATTCTTCTTTAACCAATTAAAAATTATTTGTGATTTTTATCGTCGGAAATAATTTTATCTTGATTCCTAATTGGTTCCGTCCAAACTACTTCTTGAACTTTCATATTATTGACGTATTAGATTGACTAATCAATTGCCAGAACTTACGAGTAAATGAAACAATTGCTCCCATTAAAACTTACTGCCATTAACTAGAAAATTAATAATTCCGTCAAGGAGAAATCTTTCCCTCAATTATTGTCAAAGGATTAATTCTCTCTGAAAAAAAACTAATCTATTGAATGAAAGAACCCGTAGAAACTGACTTTATTATGAAATTGGACTTTACTTCCTTTACTCCTTCTAACTGGGTAATTCGAGCAAGCAGTAACGAAAAAACCCCCATATTTTCAGCAAAGATATTACACACAATATTTGGATCGGTTGCCATAATGGATATCTGAGTAATTTCAGGGAACTCTTGTAATTCGGTAACTACTTTTTCTGTCATTTTATTCGTCTCTAAAGTAATAAAGAGGAGTGCAGAAATATCCAAATTGTACAATTTTCTATCAATGAGCGGTTTAAAATTCTTTATTATCCCTAAATTGATTAATCTATTCATTCTATTTCTTACCGTCGCAGAAGTCACATTTAACATCTCGGCAATTTCTGTATAACTGGCACGCCCATTTCTAGACAATTCTCGAATGATTCTCCTGTCTATTTCATCAGGATTATACTCATTTTCTCCATCTTCCTCGAAACTATGCTGATGCCAAAAATAATCCAATTTTTTATTGGCATATGTGACAGTCTTCGCCATGCTCCATCACATCTCTCTTTGATATTACGATCCTTACAAAAATCCCTTATAATACTAGCTTATAACCCCCTTTACGCGTGTAAACTTTTGATATTTCTATAAACTTTTTTTGATACAGTAAATCTAACAACTTTTATAATTCAAAATTTATTTGAAATCTTTCGAGTAGAGAACTCTTTTACATAATCTCTGAAAGTTCGTCGAGTTTCTGCTTTAATAGTTCCCCATTTTCAGTTAATTTTATTAATTTTTTCCTTTTATCCTTCATTCTTTCTTCTTTAACGAAATTCTGCATCTTTAAATCAAATATTATATCATTAATTACAGGTTTACTGATTTGTTCCTCAAATTCTTTTTTAATTTCACTTAGCTGTGCTTCTTTTCCATTTTTCGAGAGAAAAGCAAGTATCCTGTATAATTTGTCCGGGAAATGCTTTGCCCAGAGATATGAATTTTTTGTTTCGAGATTTACCATATCC
>SUPS01000175.1:5945-8685 GCA_005191415.1 Candidatus Helarchaeota ASGARD archaeon Hel_GB_A | reverse complement strand
TCTCATTAGTAAAGTAGAATATTCTAATCCAATATCTAATATTACAGAGGATTATTCAATCGAGTTTGATGTCTGTAGAGATGTCTGGGGACGCTACGGACACGTAAACAATTTGAGTGATTATTTATGGGGTTTAATTGGAGATTTTGGTGCCGAGTATGGTGATGACGTGTACTCTTGGGAAGTCGCTGGAGATACCTTCACCGCATACCAAAAGCATCTAAATCTGGCGGTGCCTGCGGGTCAAGAGCTTGGTGTCGCTGGTTGGGGCGGTGGCTTTGATTTCTGGTTAAAAGATTCTCGTGTGACACTATCCTGGGTAAATACCGAATGGACACAAGAATTTCAACATACTGTTTGCCCCTTAGATTATTTCATAGATAGCTTAAAAAGTACAATGCAGGCTAAATTAACGGACTGGAGTGGAACACCCGTATATCCTGCCAATTACTGTGGTAAAATCGATTTTGATGTGCCAAATACAGCACAAGGCATCTGGACTAAGTATGACTATATCAATCGAGCGGAAGATTATGGATTATCATTAGTCTATAGCAATTTTAACGCTTCTAAAGGGGTCATTTCCATCGGTCTGGCTGGCAATTCGAGCTGGGACTCCCATGTATATACCTTCAATCCAGCCGAAGATGGATACCGTAACCGCGTTTTTAATGAAGTTTCCAATGATGGTCATATCTATTACTATTTCTGCGACGAATTCTATTCAGGAACCAATTATACTAAAGTAATTCTCATTAAAATGATTAATGACCGACAACTCCGCCTTCAATTTATTGACTACGGAGGAGTTCCACTTCCAGATGATCCTACACCTCTTTGGAACGATTCTAAATCAATTTTATATATCCGATAAACACCTACATATTTTTTTAATTCGCCCCTTGGATAAACTACCCAAGAGCTTTTATTTTTTGAAAATCAATACAATATTGGCTCCATTTGCAGATCACTTTTTAAGACTTACTAGGTTTAACTGCAATTACATTTACTGGACTAAAAATAAACCGCCACCTGCCAAGGGTGGAAAAATTGCGATAAGATCACCGTCTTTAAGAACTGTATGCTGATCTTGATGGGGTTTTCCATTGATCAATATTATGGTCCTCCGCTTATCGAAAGGTACTTTATATCTTTCAAAGAGTGTTTTGACGGTACTATTTTTAGGGATCTTGATTGTCTCTCTGATAGGACCAAATTCTCTTAATGTGGCAAAAAATTTGACAGTCACAGTAATTTCTTTTGGTTTAACCATTTTCGTCCCTATCAAAATACCATTTATACAATAAGCCCATATTTTTCGGAAAGAGAGCGATGGTATCGGAATCTTTAACGGTTTTTCTAAATCCTGAATACTTTCCATTAACAAAAATATGACTTATTTCACTTCCAAGGATCCCCAATACTTCCAAGAGATCTGCAACGGTCTTCACTTTGGTATCATTGAGTTGTAAAATAAGAGGGGCGCCCCCAGAGATCTTCTGCTGTAGTTTTTTCCGAAGATCTCCGAAAAGTTTTACTCGAATTGGCATAGGCATTCAAAAAAAAGGAGTTAGAAGACTTTATCTAACTCGTCATCGGGTACATTAAAAACTTCGTTCGTGGGCTCGAGCTTTTCTTCATAGAAGAATTCTGGAAGTCTATCGTGGATCGATGTAAATCCTGCGGCTTTGTTAAATGCAAGTTCTGTATCAATTATCTGTTTTCCAATTATCGGAATATCATTAACTGTTAGAGAGGTCCCCAAGACCCCATTCACTGACTCAACAACACCTTCTAGCCCCTCTGGAATGTCTAGAATCGCGAATGCAATGAATAAACAGTATCCAGACGAGTCAATTACAGCAGTAGCTAGCTGGAGATTGCGGGATAATTCTGCTTTCTTCGGGTCTCTTGGATCTGCTTTCCCTCCGACGCCCATAATTTCAGGAGCAATTGCATAACCCGCCGTATGATCTGCCCCCATTGGTGTAGTCGCGTAGGTCACACCAATACCTTTGATGGGGCGGGGATCATATGCCGGAAACCCTTGTCCTTTCACGGCAGGAACCCGGGTTACCCCGAAGGCTTTCCCAGTAAAGACACAGCCATTTACTAGAATTCGTCCTAATGGCGTTTTATTTCGAATTTCATCCATAAGTTTTAAGGCGTCATCCTTTGCGCCAAATTCAATGAGGCCTCCTTCCATAGCAACAGCAATCGTATCGCCGGTTTCAATTGTATCGGTGCCTAAATCATTACAGGCACGATTAAGCTCGCCTACCGTTTCTAAATCGTAAATTCCACAATTACAACCAAGAGCCCAGACCGATTCATACTCTAACACGCCAACCGGGTCTTTTCCACCTGGCTTCGTCCATACTTCGGAACAGCGAATGATACATCCAGGAGAACATGCATGAGGACGAACACCACCATTCTTTTTTATCGCCTCTGCCTTTGCTTCTCCTGATATATTAGCAGCCCGCTCATCTTGTCCGCTACTAAAGTTTCGTTGGGGTAATCCCCCCGCCTCGTTAATTATATTAATCAAAACATCCGTTCCATAGCTATTAAGGGCACCTCCGGGTTTAGTGACGTCGTGTGCCGTTAATGCTTTTCTAACTTTCTCGATACCTTGTTTAAAAATTTCTTCATTAGCAATTTCAACACCTGGGGCTCCTGTAGCATCAACAACAATGAATTTCAATCCTTTTGATGCCATGACTGCCCCAAGTCCACC
>SUPS01000175.1:0-5031 GCA_005191415.1 Candidatus Helarchaeota ASGARD archaeon Hel_GB_A | reverse complement strand
TACAGAAAATATGAGTTGAACTGAATTTCCTACCACAGTGGTAAACTTTAAATATAACTACTTCAGTAGTAAAATTAAATCAATTGCTGAAAAAAAGGTGTAACATAAATAAATGTAGTATGTGCAAATTACCCGTTAAAGGAATGAAATAAAATGGGATCACATAAGAGAGAATATGAATCCGACATAGCTATTGTATTTTTCATGGGAATTGCTTTTATAATTTTTGCCGCCATCTCTCAAATTCCAATATTTATGAACTGGATTGGCTGGGGAATTTGGATGTTCTTTCCTGGCGTAATAATGATTTCTATTTCTATCGGTCTTTTTTATCAAAATCGACAGCTGCAAAGAAAAGTACTAAAAGCAATAATTTCAGGTGATTATGGAGGACGCGTAAAACTCGATGAAATTGCCGCAGACTACGATCTCAGCCCAGGGGATATGCGTCGTCTTTTAACTGATTTACGAGCACGTGGTGAATTAAGAATTAGTTTTGATCCTAAAACTGGTGAAGTTATTCTACCTTATATTACTAGAGGTTCAACAGCCCAAACCATCCCTAACGGTATCATCTATTGTACCTTCTGCGGTCTCCAATTATCTAAAGATGCCTATTATTGTCCTGGCTGCGGAGCTAACCTTCACTAATCTTTTTGATGATCATCAATGACTGATAGAGCAGAACAAATTCCAAATAAAGCCGAAGAAAAACTTATGGAACTCGGCTTTACTAACTATCAAGCAAGAGTATACCGCGCTGTTTTTATCCTGCAAGAATGCTCTATCGCACAAATCGCTAATTTCTCAAAAGTTCCTGCCGCAAAAATCTATTCCGTCATCCGCGAACTAGAACGACAAGGGTTGATCGCCGAAATACCAAAATCCCGCCCGGTAAGGTTTAAAGCATTCCCCCCGGATCAAACCTTAGAGCGCAAATTAACTAGATTAACCAAAATTGCCGATCTCGTGAAAGAAGATTTTAAAAATTTGCAACAACTCAGAAATAAACACGCTCCACCGAAAGAAACCGAAACACTCCTCATACGAAATGAATTATTGATAAAAAATCTCATTTTAGATGCCCTAAAGGCGAAACCCCAAGAGATTACTTTGCTTCTCCATGAAGATTTTGAATTCTATAAAGAACTTTTGCGCAATCTGGATTCCACCACATCCATTACGCTCATCGATCCTTTTGAACGAGACCTCCATGATTTTTTCGAAAAATTTTCAAAAACTCTCCCCTCCATAACCCTTAAAAAAATTCTGTCCATTGAAACTCAAAAAATCTTTCAAAAAATCCCTATTTTTTTCATTACTGATGAAAATATCTTCATCACTATCTCTCAAACTGAACAAAATCTTGAATTCCTCTATATAAAATCCCCTATCTTCTCTGAGTTCTTAAAAATTCTCCTCCAAAAAATCTCCCAAAATGAAGAATCTCTATCTCAATAAATTCACCCACGTTGCTCAAAATCAAGAAAAACTTGGACATGCCAAGAGGTATGCCAAAGTTGCATATCTTGTAGATTATAAAAACAATGCAGCAGCTCCATCTTCATACGTATCACCCAGAGTAGAGACTTTCGGACCCAGCAAGTTCGGATATTTGAGGGCAGCGTGTAAACTTCCTCGCCCGCAGGCTCAGTGCGCACACACCTGCTCCATCAACCTCATCTTCTAACGAGAGCCCTCGTCCGCTCCAAAATCTTTTGATTTGGATAAATTAAAATTTATACTACAATAAAGAAAACCTAACCGAACGCATAAAACATCTCGAACTCTTAATCAAAAAGTAACCTTAAGGACAACAAACCGTTTTTACTGGGCACACATAACCTTGATTTTCTTCCATTTCATAATTTTCTAAACAAAATTTAAACTAATCAATTACATTAAATTCAGAATAATATTCCCTACATAAATAGACTAATTTTGCTGCGGCTTCTCCTGAACCCCCAAAGGTTTCAATTATTAGGTCGATCTTCTCAGGTTTTTCAGTAATGTTCTTGAAAATAGGTGTTAAAATTTTTAAAATCATTCAATCTCAATAATAACCCGTGAGCTCGATTGACCCTGAATTCAACTCCTCCCTTATATCCAAAATTGCCCCTTCATTTACTTTAAACCTCAAATTTTTGACAAAACATAATTGATTGGAAATTTCTCTCTGAACCACAGCTAATTGACTTGAAATTGTAACTCAGAGAGTACGGATGATTTGATTATAGCATTGAATTTCCAAAAAATTGCGCGCCGCTTAAATATAATAAATTTTTATACTAGTTTGGATTAGTACTAATTATGATTAGGAAATTTATAAATCGGCAAGAGGAACTTGCGCTCCTTGAAGAGGAATGGATGAAGCCAAAAGGGAGGTTAATTGTACTTTATGGGAGACGAAGGATAGGCAAGACACGACTTTTAGCAGAATTTATCAAAGGAAAAAGTGGGATATTTTATATTGCAGAAGATACTTCTACACAAATTCAAATAAATGGATTGAAAGAGAAAATAGCCGATTTCCTAAATGATGACTTACTTAGAACTCTGGAAATAAAAGATTGGAATCAGCTTTTTGGATATTTAGCAAAAAACATGCCTAATCAACGTTTTTATTTACTGATAGATGAATTTTCATATCTTGTGAGGAGCGATAGAAGAATTTTGAGCGTCTTACAGAAGTATTGGGATTCAACTTTAGCTACTTCCAACATTTTCATTATCATCTCAGGTTCATTACTGGGGCTTATGAGTGATAAAGTTTTATCCTATGCGTCGCCTTTATATGGAAGACGCACGAAAGACTTTTTATTAACCGGACTTTCTTTCAATGATGCTCAAGAATTTCTTAGGATGTCTTTTTTGGATTCTCTTAAAGTATATATGAGTATAGGAGGAGTCCCAGAATATTTACTTAAAGCGTCTGATTATAAAGATTTTAAAGAATTTATGCAAAAAGAGTTTTTCAATAAGCAGGGATATTTTTATAGGGAGCCATATTTCATAATCTCTCAGGAATTAAAGGAATTAAAAATTTACTTTTCTATTCTCAACGCGATTGCATACGGTAATACCAAACCAACGAGAATTGCGAATTTTGTGGGGGAAGAAGCGAGAAAAATATATCCATACCTTGAAAATCTACTTCGGCTCGGGTTCATCGAGAGACGAACACCTATTCTTGGAAATCAGAAAAAAGGAATTTATCTGATAAAGGATGCCGTCTTTGATTCTTGGTTCAATTTTGTATATAAAAATCGGGAAGCAATCGAAAGAAATACTTTCCTCTTCAAAGAGGAATGGGAATCCAGCTTTTTTGGGAAGAAATTTGAATCGTTTGTTTTACAAGAAATAATTCCCAATCTATTTCCAACATACAGGAAAACTGGAAAATGGTGGTATAAAAATGAAGAAATTGATATAATAGCGTTAAATGAAGAAGAGAAAAAAATAGTTTTCCTTGAATGTAAGTGGAGTAAACTAACAAAAAGAGAAGTGAAGAGGATTCTTCAGGATTTAAAAAGAAAAGCGAAGAAAGTTCAGTGGAATGTTGGAAATCGTGAAGAGTCTTATGGCATTATTGCTAAAAAAATTGATCAAAAAGAATTTTTTAGAGAAAATGGCTATCATATCTTCGATCTTAGCGATATATAATTATTAAGGGTAATACCAGAAAGGTCAAGAGCGGATTTTAAAAGTATTTCGGGCGCGGCTACTTGTTTTAATTTTTTAATCCAATAGGCTTCTGTGAAGTTCTGTGGATATTTATTCCAATCGAAAATTAATATGGAATCGAGAATTAATTTGGTGCTTGAAGTTTAAATAGTTGATTTAATTTAATATTGTAGAAGTAGAGAACATAAGTGATGATATGACGATTTTATTGAAGTTTCGCGAAGAAAAACTCTTGGATGGAGAATACATAATTTTTCAGCCTGATGTTTCCGAAGAGGTTTTTTGGGAATATGTGAATGAAGATTCAAATTGTGAGTTAATTGATGGGATGCTCGTCATTCATTCTCCAGCATTAGAGGAGCATGAGGATATTTTTGGCTATCTTTATACAATCCTCCGTTCTTATCTAGAGAAAAGCCAAAGCGGAAAAATTTATGGTTCAAGATTTATAATGAGGATATCTAACAAATGGAATCCTGAACCAGATATTTTTATTATCAAACCTGAGAATTATTCAAAAATAAAGACGAATTATTATGATGGCCCCGCCGATTTAGTTATTGAAATCATCTCTAAAAGCACCCGAGAACTAGATTTAACGAAAAAATTACCGGAATTTTTAAAAGTCGGAGTTAAGGAAGTCTGGATAATTGATCCCGAAAATAAGGAAATAACGGTTCATTCTAAGGATATAACAACTAAATATAGTGATTATAAATCCAATACCATAATCAAATCATCAGTGCTCCCCGAGTTACAATTTCAAGTCAATTGGCTGTGGTTCAGAGAGAAATTTCCAATCAATTATGTTTTGTCAAAAATTTGAGGATTAAAGTAAATGAAGGGAAAACTTAAAAATAGAATAATTCCATTCGACACCAAGTCCTCAATGAGATCCCAAAAGGGGTTTTCGCAGCGAAAAGCGTTTCAATTTGCAGTGAATATCCCCGCAATATCTAGAGAAGTTTTCTTTTCCTTCTGATCCTTTATATATGGTAAAGTTTAAGGAACTTTTTTATCTTCAGTGGACGACACTAATTAAAGTGATTTTTTATTTTTCATGGAAACTTTTCAAGTGCTGCTGATGTTAATTCCTGTTTTTAATCACATTCATGTAATTAGTGAAGATAAAGCGAATCACCCCCGAGTAATTAAAAAATAATTCTACTTCAATCACTTCTTGAAAAAATATTCAAATTTCTCTAAATTATCTTTTCTATATTTTTCATAGAAATGACGCCAGTCTTCGTAGAAATCCAAATAAAGTATCCCCCATGATTGAGATAATATTTTAAACTTTTTCTAAATTTTTCTAAAAAATGTTTAAATATAATGAAATCATTTAAG
>SUPS01000174.1 GCA_005191415.1 Candidatus Helarchaeota ASGARD archaeon Hel_GB_A | reverse complement strand
AGTTGCTTCCGACAAAACTCAACGAAAATATTAAGTATTACTTTTCAGATAGAAGTTACCATTTACAATTTAAAATAAATTTATTATACGAATTGCTCAGCATCACCTTACAGCCACGTTCGTTGCATTCTTTAAAGACTTCAAACAATTTCATCTGCGAATCTTTCCCAAAATTATCTTTTGTATAACTCGTAAAATAAGCAGTGGCAGAAATAGGTTGATATGGTGGATCAAAATAAATAAAATCACCCTTTTCAGCAAATTCCAAGCATTTCTCAAAGGAAGCCTTAAAAATTTTAACGTTTTTTAAAGCTTTATTCACAACTAACAAATTTTCTTCATCACATATTTTTGGATTTTTATATCGTCCAAATGGTACATTAAATTGTCCCTTGCTATTAACTCGATAAAGACCATTATAACAAACTCGATTTAAATAAATAGTTCTCGATGCCCTTTCGACATCAGATAATTTATTAAATTCTTCAGGATTACGGTCGAGATCTCGAATTCGATAATAATAATCTTTCTCATTTCTATGTTTCTTTAAAGATTCAATTAATTCTAAAACATTGTTTTGTATAACTTTATAACAATTGATGAGTTCTTCATTATTATCGATAAGAATGGCATTATTAGGTAATAAATAAAAAAAAATCGCACCCCCACCCACAAAGGGCTCGATATACTTATTGAATTTGCTTGGAAAAAATTTGTCAAATTGGCTAATTAATTGTCTTTTACCTCCTGCCCACTTAAGGAACGGATGAGGAACATCCACAATCGTCTTTGCTCTTTTATTAATATTTCTTTTCCGTTCTAAAAATAAATGATGCTTACTCTTTTTGCTTTTAATATATTCTGTTAAATATTTTTGCTCTAAAGTTTTTTCCATTATAATTTTTTTAGATTTCATTTTTGAAGTCAATTTACTACTCCTAATAAATTTAGAATACACGCATTCCTTCAAAAATTCCGTGATGTATCGTTACACCTTTCTGCTTTAAATTCTTCAAAATATTTTTTGCACTTGAACTTAATGGGTTACCTTCTATATATAGATTCTTTTAATCGGTTTAGTTCTGAACACGTCATAAGAAAGATAAAAAGTGTTGTCAGGGCACGATTATTACGCAGCTTTTCTGGAGTGAAGCAGGTGATATCATATTAATCGAGGAGCCAGAAATCAGTCTTCATCCTGGAGCTCAAGTAATGCTCCAAGAACTCTTTGCTGACGCAATAAATGAGAAGAAACAAATTATTTGCTCAACACACAGCCCATTCCTAATAGTTGAAAGATCTAAAGAGATTCCAAAAAAATAGGCGGTTTCTACGCATTTCAGATTGATAAATTCGAAATTTAGTTGTTTTATCTGCTTTTTTTACGCTCCTTTCCCACCTCACGATTTTTATATATTATTCAAAGTGGGTTCTTTCCATTTGAGATTTATTTTAGTCGCGACAATAAATTTACGGTTTAATTTTAAAAGTATTCTTTTTATGATACATGTGAATATTGTAGATTTTTAAACGAGATGTCTTTATGGTAATGGAACAAGATATAATCATCGTCATTGATGTCGAGGCGACATGTTGGAAAAGCGCCCCTCCTAAGGGACAGACGAACGAGATTATTGAAATTGGGATTTGTTTAGTGGATATGGAAAAAATAAGAAGGATAGATGAGAGTAAACGCAGCATTATCGTAAAGCCAGAAAGATCTTACATTACGGAATATTGTGCACATCTCACAGGATTAACACAAGAACAAGTCGAGCGAGGTATCTTATTAAAAGATGCCTGTGAAATACTAAAAAATGAGTATTTAGCAAAGAAGCGGACGTGGGCGAGTTGGGGAGACTATGATAGACATCAATTTGAGCGAGAATGCAAACTAAAAGGTATTGAATTTCCGTTTAGTTCGAATCATATAAATGTGAAAAGAGAGTTCGCGCGGGCAATGGGATTACCCAAGGAGGTATCAATTGCGAAAGCTATGAGGATAATAAAACATCCCTTTGAAGGGAGGCAACATAGAGGTGCTGATGATGCATACAATATTGCTTTTATCTTGGCAAAATTAATAGCGGAAAAGAAGATATAAATTAGAATTATGGTTCCCCTTTAGTGGGGTCTAAAGGAATGTACCAGGGATATTGAGTAATTTTTGTGAAATTGACATCTTTTTGGTATGGTTTCACTAGGCAATAGCCTCGCTGGACTTGGTGAAATCCTAATTTTTTACATAATATGGTTTCTGGTGAATTATGGGGGAAGACGCCAGTAATCATGTTAACTTTAAATTTGGCTGCTAATAGGAGGATAGCCTTTAATAATAACTTCTTAAGAATGTGCCTGTCTTCTTTAATAAATATTGTAAAGAGATCCCATACGGCTCCCGGCAATATAAAAAGTGAGTTGTTAGGTCTTTTTATGTGATGCATAAAACGCGCAGCTAAACGGGCGCCTGCTACTAAATCGTCCTTTGAAGTGGGAGAGTTTGTAGAAAAAATGCCAACTACTCCAGCAGAGCGTGAAGAAGTCGGGCGTGTATGTTGTAACCAGTGCCATCTCGCGGGTGTCAATGGAATATAATGGTTGTGAGTTCGGTAATAATGGTTGCATTTTTCTCGAAAAATTTCTTCCCAGCGTGTATTGGTGATATCTCTGAGGAAATAGGAGTTATTTTTTGACGTATTTGTCCATTTCCTGCGTCGGTAAATATCTAAGAATTTCCCCAAGAAGGGAAGATACTTATTGGAATAGAGTAAGAGAGAATTTAAGGCGGATAAAGTGATGAGGTTATCTCGTAAAAAAATGGGTTTAAATCCTCGCCGAAGGTAAAATGGAAAGGCAACTGGATAGGCATTTGGGTCGCTATGAAGTAATATCAAATCAACATCACGTGCCATATAAGTATTTAATGCTTGTTGGAATAATTTTTTCATGATACCCCTGCCCTGATGCCATGGAAGAGTTCCAAGTTCATGGATTAAAGCAACGCGATATTGTTCGCCCCCAAAAATGATAGTCTCGATTGTAGTACAAATTTTGGCGATGATTTCCCCATTTTCTTCAGCTAACATAATTAATTCCGGATCAAAAGAAGGATTTTTTACATAGATCCAGTTCCATATTTCAGCATCGCGGTGAAGGTTCATACCATTTTCTGCAAAGGCATAGCGAAATACGCGCGCAAGACCTTCTTCGTCGCCCGGTTGATAAGTTCGAAAAATCATACCGAGCCTCCTTGTGTAATATGCGGATATTGGTTGCTGAGAAATTTGGATAACAATTGCAATGCTTTTCGACGGTGGGATAATTGATTTTTCTCTTCAATTTTCATTTCGCCATAAGTTCTCCCATCACCTTCTAAAGGAATGAAAATAGGGTCATAGCCCCATCCTTTGGTTCCTCGCTCAGAGAGTGCAATTTTACCTTTAGTTTCGCCTAAGAAGGTCATAGATTCGGTATTGGAAATTATCAAAGCAATTGCGGTTTTAAAGACAGCCGTTCGATTCGATTCTCCATCTAATAGATGGAGTACTCCGCGATTTCCGATAGTTTTAAAAACATATGAAGAATAAGGGCCTGGAAATCCATTGAGCGCCTCAACAAAAAGACCTGTATCTTCGGTAAAAAGAGGTTGATTTATTTCTGAAAATGCGGTTTTGGCACTAAATAGAGCAATTTTTTCGATGGATTCGGACTGTATTTCAGGTAATTCAGTTTGATAGAAAGAGATAGGGATATGATATTCTCTAAGAATCAGTTGGATTTCTTGAAATTTGTGAGAATTACTACTTACAAAAAATAACTTCAACGATTTTCCATCCTTTATTCAGAAATTATTAGGGCATCAGTTTCAATCATGCCATCAATCAAATCATCCGCAATTAGTAGTAAAACAATATCTTTCACAACTTCAAGGGGAATTTCCAAGTCTTGAGAGATATCTATCAACGGTATTACCTTTTTGGTTTTAATTTGGTTTACAAGATAAGAATGGATTAAATTTTTAGAAAGCTCGAATACTTCATCATCTTCATACTCAAATTTTTCCAATTTTTCTTTCAATTTTTCTTCAATAAATTTGTAGTCTTCGTCAGTAAAAGCTTCATCAACTAGTATATTTTCTTTTACTTCATCTTTTTTTAAGGTATCATCTTTTTTATAATGAGATTGGATTTCTTGGATGATGAGCCATAATAAAGTAATAGCAACGAGTGGAAGTACAATACATACAATTAGTATTTGTACCCAAAGAGGAGTTGCATGAAGAATTAAGATTTGGGCGAATTGGGGAATAACCCAAGATCCAAAAACAATTACTATCACGATTATTGCAACAAGATAATAAATATCTCTTCTTGTGACCAAGATTAAATTCCATCTCACACGCGATTATTTTCAATAAATAATTTTTTTCTGAACAATTATTTTGCAAAACATAAAATAAATAAGTCATCATTTGGAAAAAATACAATTAACTAAGTCTAAGGTAGGGAAAGCCAAAACAATGGATGCTGAAAAAAAGGAGCTTCAAGAGGCGATCAATAGAGCCTTAAAAGCGGCTAATAGAGCGCTTAAAAAGAATGATTTCGAAAAAGTTGCAGATATTTATTATCGAATTGCGTACATGATGAATGATTTAGGTGATCTGGAAACTGCGCGGAAATTTAGTGAAGCTGCTAAGCAATTCAAGGAAAAAAATAGAATTTTAAATGAAATCAATAATTTAATGGCTGTAGCCGATGCGGCTTATCAGAATCACGATTACATATCTGTTGCGGAAAATTATTTAAAGATTTCAAGTCTTGCCGAAATTTTTGGTGATAAATCGACTTCACAGAGATTTAAGACAGAGGCAGAAAAATTTTTAGAGATGGCTAAACTTCAGCTAAAAACAGGTGCTCCTAAAATCACCTCTATGAGTAACTTTGCATCAAGTATCCAATCACAAGTTCCGTCATCCATCCAATTACAACCAGGAGTGGCAAGGGGAAAATCAAAGAGTTCCTTAGGATATGATGAAGCTTTAGTAGCGTTGGGGTTGATTTGCCGTCATTGTGGGAAAGATATCGATCCTGATTTGAAAAAATGTCCTAATTGTGGTAACCTAATTTAATTTTCAATTCAATATAATCGGCGGTGGGATTGGCTTTTCAATTAATGATAGCGCCCTCGTTTTTCGATTTCGTGTAATCTTTGAAAGACCTCATTTGCTTTTTGCCGTCCAATGATTTCGGCATATCCATCTTTAATAGCATTAAAACAATCCTCGAGGATCTTAAAATGTGTGCTTTGAAGAGCTCGATGAATTAAATGTAAATCAACGCCACGACTTTCGATTGTTGTTGAGTATTCTGCCAAGCCAAAATCAATTAAATATATTTTTCGCGATTCATGTTCTAAAATCATATTAGATGTGGTGAGATCGCCATGAATGATATTATTATTATGGAGCACTCCAATTATACGCCCAATTTTTTTACAGAGTTCAGTGTGATTAATATTGGAATTATTGAGTAGCTCTTTTACACGAATGCCTTCAATGAATTCCATAATAATCGTAGTATTTGGAATATCGATGAAAAATACAATAGGAGTTGCAATACCTAATTTCCGTGTTTCGGTAAGAATTTTTGCTTCATGGATGGTGCGTGCAGCTCTTAGAGAGCGATCCAAAGAGGGATGCCTATATGATTTTGGAATTCGGACCTTCTTTAGAACTAACTTTCCATACCATTCTTCTTTAAATAAATACGCCTCAGCTCCTTTTTTATAAAGCATTGAACTCCATTCCAGCAGTTATAAATTAGAAATTAGTTGTGATTTATTAGCTTGTATTTTTTTGTCAATTTCAGAAAAGAGATTATTGCCATTTGAATCTATAGCAACGATTAAAGGGCCAAATTGTTCCACTTTTAAAATCCAGACAGCTTCAGGTATTCCAAGATCCAACCAGATTACTTTTTCAACTGATTTAATAAAGCTTGCAGCAATGACCCCAGCACCTCCCGTAAATGCACAATAAATAGCCCCATATTTTTTCATTGCTTCTTCTGTACGTTTGAACATGCCTCCCTTGCCAATTACAACTCTAATTCCAAAATTCTCAATGAATTCAGCTTCAACGGCTTCTAACCGGGCGCTAGTGGTAGGACCCGCCGAGATAATTTCCCAAGTAGAGTTAACTTGTCGTACAACAGGTCCACAATGATAAAGAACCCCATCTTGTGTTTTGAAAGGTAAAGGATAACCATCCTTAGCATACCGTAAAGCACGGGTATGTGCTTCATCTCTTGCTGTAAAAATGGTTCCAGAAATCGTTATATGATCTCCAATCTGCAATTTACGTATTTGTTTTTCTTTAATGGGCGTAGTCAAATTAACAATCGCCAAATATTCACACCTCATGGGTGATGTATTCGATTTCGTTATCTTTAAGTCGGGCTGTTGCATATCGAAGAGCCCAACATGAAAATGAAATTCCAACTGGGAGAGATGCAGGGTGGCGAGCGGCATCGAGTATATGAGTATCTAAAATAGTTGGTCCTTCGCCAAGTCCCATAATACCAATACCTAATGAATTAAGAACTCGATTTAACTCTAATTCTGTTTCGGCAAATACTTTTAATTCGTTTCGTTGCCCAGGTGGTATTAATAATGCTTTTTTCGCTAAAATCATAGCAACATCTTCCGTTCCACCCAATCCAATGCCTAATGTATAAGGAGGACAGCCTTTTGAACCGGCTCTCGCTACCGCTTCAACGATTGCCCTTTTTATGCCTTGGAGCCCTTCTTCAGGATTCAGCATCACGAGTTGGGAGACATTGGAAGAGCCTCCACCTTTTAATTGGACTGTTATTTCAATCCCTGTTTCAGAAGTATGCTCCCAATAAATCCAGGGGATGAGCTTACCCACATTTGTTCCCGTATTTCCTTCAAAAAAGTTCACTGTATTAGGGCGTAATGGAATGGAATTAGTTGCCTTTTCAGTCTGTTTAATAAACAAATTTTTGAGTTGAGTTCTTTTAAGAGGAATATCCCCCATCTTAACGAAAAACGAAATTAAGCCTGTATCTTGGCAAAGTGGTCTTTTTAATTCCTTCGCAAGTTGGAGATTTTTCGCAATAATTGAAAATTGATTTGCACCAATTTCAGATTGTTCCTGATTGATATACTGGAGTAGTTGGGCTTCAACTTTTGTTGGAAGTTGGGTAGCTGCCAACTCTAGTAATTTAAAGACCATATCTTCCAAAATTTTGAATAAATCCATTTTTTAAGCACCCCATGTAACTTTTACTTCATCAATTCGCCAATTTGGTTTTACCCGTGTCTCATCCATGGACAGAGAATTTTCATTCTTAGCATGCAATAAACCTGTCCAAGCAATCATTGCACCATTATCTCCCGCAAGAGCTGGTGGGACATTATAAAATTGTGCATCATGCTCCTCTGCGATTATTCGAATCATTGCCTCTAAACGCTTATTAGCCGCAACTCCTCCTGTCAAAAGCACGCATTTTTTCTCAGTATGAGCTAAGGCACGTTCTGTAACTTCTGTGAGCATGGAAAATGCAATTTCTTGTAGGCTAAAACACATATCTTCTAATTTATTCCCTTCTTTAAATTTATTGATACTCGCGGTGAGTAACCCTGAATATGAAAGATCCATTCCTTTTACAATATAGGGCAGTTCAATAAATTTTTGCCCTGCTTGAGCTAATTTTTCAATTTTTGGGCCGCCTGGGTGAGGCAATCCTGCTTCCCTTGCAAATACATCCAGTAGATTGCCGATTGAAATGTCAAGGGTCTCACCAAACACTCTATAACGCCCTTGATCAAATGCGCAAATTAAAGTATTCCCTCCAGAAACATAAAGTGTTAATAAATCACTTATTTTCAGATTATGAAATAACCGTCCGATTTCAACATGTGCTATACAATGATTTACACCAAAAATCGGAATTTTTAATTTCTGAGATAAGTAACGACTGATAACGGCACCAATACGAAGACAAGGACCCAGACCGGGACCTTGAGAAAAGGCAATGATATCGATTTTTTGAATTTTAAGGCGAGCCTCCTCTAATGCTTGCTGAAAGACAGTTTGAGCATTTTTTTCATGATGTTCTGCCGCTTCACGTGGATGGATACCACCCTTGGGAGGGACAAAAACCATTTTTTGATTCGCTAAAATGGTTCCATCTTGTGCAACGATTCCCACACCAAAAGTGTGTGCGGTCGATTCTATCCCAAGGCAGATCAAGTTCCATTTCCTTCTATATGTAAAAATTATGTATAAATTTAAAAAGCAGTATTATTAAACTTGTTTGAAGGTAGTTAAGAGAGACTAATTACAAAGGATTTGAAAAAAATGGCACGATTTAAAATAGTTACACGGAAAGATTGTGAGTTTTGCAAGAAATTAAAAGAGTGGTTAGCAGCTAATAAGGTAGATTACGAGGAAATCGATTATCATGATGAGGCACTCAATGCAATCATAGAGAAAGACGAAGATTTCTCGACTCGTTTTTGTGACATGAGTGCATGCGTTGATTCCACGCCAATTATCATTAAAGATGATAAAAACTATTATTATGGGGAAATTTGGGATTTTCAGACCGGTACACTGAGAGAGGAAAAAGCGAAAAGAATCTTTGAAGTTTAAACCTAAAATTTTTAATTTTTT
>SUPS01000009.1 GCA_005191415.1 Candidatus Helarchaeota ASGARD archaeon Hel_GB_A | reverse complement strand
CCGCGACTTTCTTTGTTACTGGTGAGGTTGCTGAACGATTCCCTAAAGTCATTCAGAATTTGAGTGCTAATTATGAGGTTGGATGCCATGGATTTTATCATGAATCGTTTAACAAGATAGATCCACGAAAGGTTAAACTTCTTAAGTCTGCTAAACAGCTATTAGAAGAAATAACGGGTGCGCCTATTCTAGGATTTCGTGCGCCTTATCTTAAAGTTTCTCAAGAACTATTTAACGCCTTGGTGAAACTTAATTTTAAGTATGATTCTTCATTAGCATGGTTCAAAATTAATCATTGGCGCTTGTCATCTCGTTTAAAGGAATTTTGGCTTATGTTTCCTAATGTATATTTTCGTTTTCCCTTAGGGCTATCTCTTTTTAAGATTGGGTGCTTTTTGAATAAACTTCCCGTGCTTTATTTTCATCCATGGGAAGGGATTGATGTTCGAAGCCTGTTTCTCAACCACCCTAATTATTTCCGAGTTATTTTTACTAGACCTGACCGATGGCTCAATTCAGGGGACCAATTTATTTTTCTCCTGTCAAAATTCATCAAATTTCAAATAAAACATGGCGTAACGTTTCAAACCTTGAGAGATCTCTACTCTGAAATATCGAATTCCTCCTAAAATTTACAACTGATTAGTAGATCTATCTTAAAAAAGTTAATAGAAAACATATAAAATAGGGACGAAAAATCATTTGGTTATGAGAAAGGATAATTAGAAGGACCGAATTCCAGGTGATAATATGAGCATGCTCAAAGAATTGATGTTAAAAGACTATGTTACTCTAACGGGGACCATGTTTGGAACTTCCGTAATAGTAATTGCGATTTTAGGATTGATTTACCCTGAATCTTGGTGGATTCCATTCGCTGCTTTGATGTGGGCAGGAGCTATGGGATGTGATCTATTTGATGGCATCGTTGCAAGAAAATTAAATCAATCTAATGAAATTGGAAAAGAAATTGATTCATTAAGCGATGCAATTAGCTTTGTTGTTGCGCCTGGAGTGTTATTATTGTGCGCTAGTCTTAATGGAGAATTTTCAGTTTTTCTTTTACCTAAAGAAGCAGTAATGATTGGTGCATTTGCTCTCGTCTTTTTTGGTATTACTCGGCTCGCGTGGTTCAATGTCGCAAATGTAGGCGAAGGATACACGGGTATAACTACCCCCATGACCGCTGCCTTTATGATTAGTTTTTATCTTTCTCACCATTATTTCATGGAACTAAGTATTTTCCTACCTGATTATTATAATGCTCTCCTTCCAATAAGTAATTTCTTCAGTAACACCCTCAGCATTACTCTCATGATGATAATCCTCGGATTCTTAAATGTAGCCACCTTCCTCCGTTTTAGTAAAGATGTTCAAAAACGGCGAGGTATTTGGAAATATCTTATCATCATCTTCGCCATAGTTTTAATCATCACTATCATTATCGCTAGAGGCTTTATGGGTAGCTCTATTTCAAAATTTACCGCCCACTTTCTTCCACTATCGTTTATTTTCTGCCTTTTAGGATATTACATCTATGGCTTTTATAATTATATCCGATTAAGAAAGACTTCTCAAGTAAGCAATAATTAATACCCTAACTGTTCAAATGGTACTTTCCATACAAATTTTTTTCCCTTATTTCTTTTAAATAATGCTTTAGCTCGTTCTGAAATTGGTTTAATCATTTGCATTACCGATTTATCCATCGTCAAGTAACCCATTTTTTTCAGAAATTTGCGAAATTTCATGTTTCGTCCGTGAAACAAGGTAATTATTATACCAACGCCTTCTTTTCTTGCGATCCGTTCTAATTGGTTGAGTAAATAACTTCCAAGCCCTTTCTTTCTGAAATCTTTCTCTACGAAAAATTCAGTGAGTACAAATACAGGATTGAATTTTTTAGTATTTACAACTAAAAGATATGATTTTGTTATGACGCCGCCTGCTTTTATAATACCATCCTCTTTTGCAGCTACTACAATGCTCCGATGTGATTGTGGTCTGTTTATATGATACCATTTCCAATAATCAGGACTATAATCATCAAAAGAATAAAATGTATGGTAATTTTTATTGAGTTTCTGTCGAAAATCCTCTTGATTTTTTCCCAGAATTCGAATTTTAGCATCACCTTTATATTTCAACATGGCTTTTTCTGCCTTAAAAGTGCCATACAATCGCATAGGGATTGCTAAAGGCGTAAGTATTGTAAAATTCTTTATAGTTCCCCAAACGCTTATTAATTTCGCCCCAAAGGAGATGTACGTTTTTTCAGTATATCCAAGTCGTTCATATAATCTTTGTGCATGCCCTTTGGGATCAGCAGTTAATACGCTTAAGTCAACTTCTCTTTTTTCCATAAATGAAATTGCATTCCGCATCAGTTGCCCAGCGATCCCTCGCTTCTCCAAGATTGGACATGTTGATACGTCATCTATGCCCGCTACTTTATATTGCACTCCATTAAATTTCATCGTGCGTAAAGTACATTGAATCGTTCCAACAATCTTCTTTTTATATTCACAGATTTGATAGCCTTCTGGATCATAATATGGGCGAATAGGTCCATATTTCCAATTCCAAAATTCTGGTGTCATTGGTTCACAAATTCGGCTTTTACAAAAAGCTGCCATATAGGTCTTGATTATTCCTTTTTCATCGCCCTCTTGAAAGGTCCGGAATCTAAAATTCAATTTAACGTCTCCATATTCTATATTACTCATTAAACGATTTTGCTTTAATAGGATATTTATTTAAGATAAGAAGTTAAATAACATACCTATAATTTATTCTATCCAGAACTAACCATTAAAGTGATGGAATGACAAAATACAATTGTGTTGTAGTTGGAGCTGGTCCTGGAGGATCAGCCTTCTCCAAAATAGCTGTCGAAAACGGATTGAAGGTCTTGATGCTGGAACGCGCCCGAAATCCAGGCGAAAAAAACACAAGTGGGTCCACTATCTGGGGCAATATTGCCAGGAAAATACATCCTGATTTTCCAGCCGATGCACCCATCGAACGACGAGTCGATGGTGGTCGCTTATACTTTGTCCCAGAAGGTAAAGATTGGGAGAAAGGTGGATACAGTCTGGTAGGATTCAGCCACCCTAGCAAAGAAATCTCTGACCCCTTCAATGTTTATCGTAATGTGTTCGATAAATGGTGGGCAGAACAATCAGTCGCCGCTGGAGCTGAATTAAAAACTTCTACCCTTGTAACGGGGGTAGTACGCGACGCAAATGGAAAAATTATTGGAGTAATTGATGAAAAAGGCGAAAAATATGAAGCTGACATTGTAATCGGAGCCGATGGCGTACTTTCTATTATTGGCCGAATGGCTGGTCTCCGACCAATGTGGGGCAGTCATGAAAACTGTCTATGCTGTAAAATCGATTGGGAACTTGACGAAAAACTTATTGATGAACGATTCGGAAGCTCTATTGAACATGATGATGGCGATATTGGAGTTCTTTTAGAAATTTACTTCGCGCAACCTATGGCAGGGAATGCGGGCTATTTTTGGATTTTCCCTGACCGAGGCTCACTAGCACTTGGACTTGGCATCATCATGAACGACCTTATTCGCCTTGAGCATAATATCTGGTGGTATATGTGGAATTCAATAAATCATCCCATCGTTAAACCAAAATTAAAAGGTGGCAAACCTCGAAGCTATATCGCTCACTCTATTCCTTTAACTAATCCTGTCGGCCCGAATGGTACTCTCTTCAAATCGTATGCCGATAACATAATGTTAATTGGTGATGCAGCGGGGTTTGTATGCCCGATTGATGGAGCTGGTTGGTGCGGTGCGGTCTCCGCAGGTAAGATAGCGGCTGAAATAGCAACCAAAGCCCTCGAAAAAGGCGATACATCCGCCGAGTTCTTCCAACGATACCAACGAAAATGGATTGAAAGCGATGTTGGAAAGAACTTAAAAATGGGGAAAGAAATGGCAGATTGGCTCACTCATGAATCTGGCGGTATAAACGTCCTCGCCGACCAATTCACCCGAGGACTCGCTTCCCTCATGGAACATGGTACCTCCCATGAAGAAGTCGGTAGCAGCTCTATTAATCGGACTATTAAATACGCCCAAGAATGGATGGCACTTTCCAAACCTATGCGCATGCTATTGGGACCGTACCTCCAATTATTCACATCCTTAATGAGATAAACTACAAAAATTGTAATAAGGTGAGATACGTGAAAAAATTTCCAGCGGAGGAATTTGAAGGAGAAAAATTACGAGAAAAATTGAAAGATCTCGTGGAAATGATTCCCACCAAGGGTGATAATATTAAAGTTAATGAAGATAAATGTGGTGGATGTCGGCTTTGCTTTAAACATTGTCCGGGTGGATGTTTCGAAATAATTGATGGAAAAGCAAAATATACCTATCCAGAACTCTGTTTCGAGTGTGGGGCTTGTGTTATTCTCTGCCCAACAGGCGCTATCGACTGGAACTACCCTGAGGGTGGAACAGGCGTTGTCCTTCGCTATTCCTAGCGCCCTACCATTTCTTTAATAAGTCATAGATTAATTTCAAAAACACAAAATCAGTAGCAATCAATCCAATGACTATGAGTAAATCTATACACATCACAACCAATTTTTTTAGATTTTAAATGATTTCATACTTCTTAGAATTATCACATAAAATTTTGATATTATTCGAATACAATATGCCATTATGATAATTCTAATGGATTTCATTAAATATATCGGCAAAAAATACTTCTTTACCGATAAAAATAAGTTATATTCTTTTAATTATTCCTAATTTAAATATTGATCTTTTAGAATAGAATAAAGAAAAAAAAAGAATTTTTTTAATAAGTCTTTATGAGACTTAGCTGGTTTTTTCGAAGTAGAAAAATTATGCTCATAAGCATCATTACGCTTACTACAATGGGAATAAAGTCAAAAGCTGGAATTCCACCTGCAAACTTCGCTCCTTGCGCCTTCAATAGTCCTTCAACGTCATCCTCATCTGCATTTTTATCACTGGGGGTCTTTACCATCCAGCCTCCTGCGAAGGGGTTATCCGGGGGTGTATCAGAACCCCATCCACCAATGAAGACCAGTAATGAGCCTCGAGCACCAATTGCGAACCAAAGACTATTCTCTTGCCAAACATAAGCATGATCCCATCCTGGAATACTTTTTTCCGTTGCATTAGTAGCTACGAAGAGAGGTTGGAAAAACATTTCCCAAAGATCAATACATATAGGTCCTATACAGTAATGAGACATATCAAAGCCTAAATCTACGCCAGCGAGAGCGATGCAAGCATTTACTTCTGCCCACGCAGCACCTATATCAGAACCGTGAGATGTTTGATTATTAATCCAAATTTAGTACCACGTGGTTAAATTAACATTTTCTGAAGAGTAGGTAAAATTCCAACCAGGAATTTCACCTTCGGTATAAAGCCACCAGCCTGGTACGTCTTCAGGGTTTAATGCCAAAGAAGGTCTGCCATCTGCTACTACAGGTATGGCGAAAGTCACTGATAATAAGCCAGCTAGAACAAAGAAGAAGAATTTTTTATTTCTCATATAAGTAACCTTCTTACGTAAGTGGTATATATAAACTAAAAGCGATAACATTTAAACATTATCAATCGATAAAATACTCCTATAAAAGTAACGATTGAATTGTGAGGAGTTTTTTGAATGCCAACATTATCGACGCAATGGGTTCAACTCACATATAACGAAAAAAAGGGATTATTTGATATTTGTGATAAAAGTACTGGTTCAAAACTTATGATAAATGCTTTTGCATCATTTATCTTAATAAAGCAAGATGGTAAGGAACTTAAACTTTCAAGTCCAGAGGCGAGTGAAAAACAATATGAAGTTAAATCAAATCTTGATGACAAGGGAAAATATACATCCTTAATCGCTAAATTCCGCTTTAAGAATGGGCTTTTATTCACGCTATCAATAATTCTTTATGAAGAAACTCCTCATATAATATTTCAAACTTCAATCAAAAGTTCGCAAAATGGCTATCTTATCAAAGCATTTTATCCCCTTATTGTTTCAAGAGAGTATCAAGGTATTTTTCAGTTAGGGTCAATTCAAGATTGGCGGCTTTTCCGTCAAGATTGGCAATCCTGGAGTCGCGTGGAGGTTATATCTTTAGACAAACGCCTGAAGCGCCCTTGGATGAAATTACCACAACGTGTTATGTATTCGACGAAAGAAAAATTTCGTAAAGGGCAATTTTTAAGCGATAATTTTGCAGTAATAAAGAATTTAAAGACACAGAAATTCCTTACACTCGGATTTATCTCTATGAAAAACCATCTCACCCAAATTGGTCTCCATGTGAATTATGAGAAGGATGAATTTAAATATATTTTCGCCCAATCCCTTGTAGGTGGGATTGAATTACCACCGAATACCGAGGTTTTCTCTGAAAAGCTTGTTTTGATTATGAATGGGATGGATGCACTCGATAGTCTCGATTATTACGCGAATTTGACACGGGCTGAAATGAAAGCGCGTACTTGGGATCCCATTCCCACTGGGTGGTGTTCGTGGTATTACTATTATTCTCGAGTTTCAGAGGACGCGATACTTCAGAATTCTGAATTCCTTACCCATCATAAAGATATCCCTGTAGAATATATTCAACTGGATGATGGATATCTTCCGAAGAAACGATTTAATGTGAAAATTGGAGATTGGTTAGAGACTAATGATCGATTTCCTCATGGGTTAGGATGGCTTGCCAAAGAAATTATTGCAGATGGTTTTAAACCCGGTTTGTGGCTTGCACCTTTTCTTGTATCGAAATCATCCAAGATATATCAAGAACATCCTGATTGGGTGATTCGGGAAAAAAACGGTAATCCTATGGAAGTCGAAATTAATCCTGAATGGGGGCTTTTCAATAAATTTTATGGGTTGGATTGTACCCATCCTGAAGTGCAAGAATGGCTTCATACCCTCTTTAAAACAATTACAGAAGAATGGGGATACAAATTTATCAAAATCGATTTTATCTTTGCGGCAGCCGTAGATGGTGTCTTTCATGATCCATCTATGACCCGTATCCAAGCATATCGCAAGGGATTGGAAATCATTCGGGATGCCATAGGTGACGATGTCTTTATTCTAGGGTGCGGTGCTCCATTAGGACCTTCTATCGGGCTAGTGGATGGAATACGAATTGGAGTTGACACTTATTATGCATTTAGTCAGCCTTTTCTTTATTGGTTCCTTAATAAATTTTTCTTCGCAGGATTGGAAGGCGTCCCAGCAATGGAAGACGCCTTAAGATCTGTGGTACTTCGCTCTTTTATGCACAATAAATTTTGGATAAACGACCCTGATTGCCTCCTCGTGCGTAGAACCCGAAGCAATCTAAAGCCTCACGAAATTGAATTCGAAGTTACCCTTATGGGGTTATGTGGAGGACTGCTCATTTCAAGTGATAATCTTCCCGAACTTGCTCCACAAGACTTAAATTATATCAAATTTTTATTACCCCCCTCTAAAACTCCAGCTATCCCTCTTGATCTTTTTGAAAATTCTCCTCCGATGTATTTAAAGTACGAAATTACCTCAAGTCATTTTTCAACCCCTTTTTATCTTGTAGGAATCTTTAATTGGACTAAGAAGACGAAAAGTATTCTTATTTCAATCGAGCGATTTCAACTCGATCCAAATCTTACTTATCATATCTTCGATTTCTGGGAGAAAAAATACTTCCAAATTCGTAAGGATCATGCTAAAATTAAAGAACTGAAAGGACATTCAGTGAAATTTCTTGTAATTCGTCCCACAAAACAAGAACCTCAATTTATCGCTTCGACTTTTCACTTTTCTCAGGGTGCAATTGAGATAACTAAGTATGAATTCAACCCAGAAACTAATGAGGTATCATTAGAAATAAAAAAGCCAGGCCGCAACAAGGGGCAACTTTATCTATATTTGCCTTCATCTTTTCAAGAAACTGAATTAATTTCCGAAAGTCCATGTGATATGGCACGAAATGAGGATGACTTACTTGTAATAAATATTCGCTTTGAGAATAGCGCTAACATAACATTAAAATTAAAAAGTTAAACTCCCTACTTTTTTGATTGTGTCTGACGCCCTAACCCAACCGCTAATACTTTATCAGGCGTAATTTTCTCATTGAGAGGCGTTTCATGGTCTAGATCTAGATAGACCCCTGAAATACATTCCTCTACAGATAACCCTAACTTTTCTGCGGTGATACGATCACCTTTTGGATATTTATACTCGAATGTTTCCTTTTCATATATTTCTTTCTTGGCGTAATTAGGTGTCTCCATCTGTAACGTCTGGGATGGGGTCGGATAGCCAATTTTTTCTAATTTCTTGCGCCATACGATATCCACCGTTTCCGGAATTGTGTCCATATACCAAGTTCCTGGATTACCTGCCACGCCGGGAAACTGCATTTGATGAAGATATAGCTTATGACCTGAGCTTAATCCACAAAACCGCGATGTAAAATTTGCCCGAGGCATTCCGAAAAGGGTTGTGAGAAACGGTGGCCACGGAGTGAAACAGAAGTAATAATCGCCGAATGTCGAGATTTTTTTGGCATTAACTCCTTCCCAAATATAGCTAATGACCTCATAATTGCTTTGCTCCAAACCTGCATTACACATTCCTCCACTATATACCATTAATGTATTGTAAGCACTCTGAGCCCATTGTGGTGTGCGTTCATTTCGTATATCTTTAAAAATATCAATTAATCGAAACCCTGTCTTGGTTAAATCTTTAGTTTTCGCTGGTATGTCTCGGAGTTTCCATCCTAATTTAATATGACGTCGATTAAGCAATTCATCTTCCGAATGCACAAGCCACCATTCAACGGGAATCCCTGATTCTGAATGCGTATTGAGTAAAAATGCAATCTCCCCTGTAAGGTCCGAAATAACTACATAGGTCGTATCGGTTGATTCTCCATATAGAAGCGTAGTAGTGCCTTGCTGCAAATCACTTCTAATACAAATCACAGGGGGGAAAAAATAATAACAAAATATCTTATCTGCATTCTCTAACTTTCCTTCTAGAACTAATTTGGATGTTTGAATCGCTTCATCCAGCCGAAGTTTCACTATATCATAAAAATTTCGGATCGTTTCAGTCAATGCCATCTCCATGTAGTCCCAACCCATTTCCCGATGAACCATCATGAGATTCCTATTCATAGGAAAATAAACTTTCGTTTTTATAGTATCCTTAATATCCCCGTAAGTATATGGCATTTTTTTTCTTCTCTCCATTAAAATTATTGCATGTTATTTACTTCTTTTCATCATCATCTAATCTTATACCAATAAATTCATTTCATTAATAAAATTTTGTAGAAAATTAAAAGCATTTATTCTGACTTTATTTTTAATTTTTTATAACTTAAGTTATAAATTACTTTTATAAATTTGAAGCAAAATCGATGGCAAAATCGATGACTAACTCCTTGATTTTATAGCAAAATCGATGGCTAACTCATCTGGAATCTTAGATAAATCTACTTTTAACTTTGATAATAATTCACTACTTTTCATTTCATATTTAAATTCTAGTATGTCAAGGTATTCTTTAATCCCTTGACGAAGGATCTCGCTCCATTTTATTTCTGGGTGTTTTTTCATTCTGTTATATAATTCTTCTGGGATATGAATTGTATAATTTGCCATATATAACAAATACCTATTTTATTAATTTCAATATTTCTACGATTTTCGATATAATTACTCTAAGGGAAAATTGTAAATTTTTGAAAAAAATTTTGCCTATATTTTTTTCTTTTTCTGGTATCGTTCTTGCGCTAGTAACGCTGCCCCTAATGCCCCTGTAATCTGTGGATCTTCTGGTGTATATAAGGGTTTACCTAATTCTTGTTCAAGAGCTTTCTTTACGCCTACATTTTTTGCCACGCCACCGCAGAATATAATTTTTTCTTGCACTCGTCCCAATCGATTAACCATGCCTGTGATTCGTTTCGCGATGGCTGTGTGAAGTCCTGCGACAATATCTTCTTTCTTCGCCTTTTTCTGGGCAAATAGCGAAATAACCTCACTCTCTGCAAAAACGGTACACATACTCGAGATTTTGGCAGGATTTCTTGAATTTAAAGACAATTTTCCCATCATATCTAAGGTCTCAATGTTCAAGGCTTTCTGCATGACCTCTAAAAATCGGCCCGTACCCGCTGCACATTTATCATTCATAACAAAATCAAGCACTTTTCCATTTTCGCCAATTCTGATCGCTTTGCTATCCTGTCCTCCAATATCAATGACCGTATGCGCATCTGGAAAATAATAATATACTCCACGCGCATGACAGGTAATTTCTGTGATATTTTCATTCGCAAATGAGATAAGCGCCCGTCCGTATCCTGTTCCTACAATATATTTAATATCGTCGTTAGTTAAATTACATTTCTCTAAACAGAGCTTATATGCCTCGTTCCCCGCCTCCTCAAATAAATGCCCCGATTTCAATATTACATAACCCTTTATTTTATCCTCATCTATAATGAGGGCTTTTGTCGTAAGTGATCCAATATCTATACCCGCTGTGAGCATCTGAACACCTTTTAGATCGATCTTTAATACTGAATTTGGTATAAATTTTCCATCTTTAAATTTTCCTCTAGATCCTCCCCAAAAATAAAAAAGTAGTCACTTGAGACTGGACCTTCCATTTTATGATCGTATCTGATGATATTAAATTTATTTCGACAACAAAAGATTGAATTCTTTCTTTAACCGTTTATTCTTTATCTTTTTTTTCAAGATATTTTAGACAAATCTTTAAGGCATTCTCAAAGGCGCATCGCATGTTGCGATTATACCATTCTGTACCATAGTCGGTGCAAGGACGGCGCTCCTTATTTATAATCGATATATCATCTCTATCCGTGTGGTAATAATACAGGTAATGGGCAAATTTTAAACCTATAAGGGAAGCCGCCCGTAATCCATATTTTGTAAGTCCTGACGCATCGCTCCCTCCTGAAACCCAGGGTTGATTTCCCACTTTGTAGTTAAGGTTCAATTCTTCTGCACTTTCTGCTAGGAGTTTCACGGTTTCTGGGTCAAAATCAATCCGAACAGAGCTTTCTCGTTTAAATATCCAAATAATTTCTGGATCTGCGATTGTATCCATATTCACGCAAGTTGTATCTATTTGATTATATTCTGCTGCATGCCTTTTAGCGAATGCCTTTGATCCGTTACATCCACTTTCCTCGCTACCAAACAATGCAATAACGACTTCTGTATTTTTGGGAAATCGATTTGGGTATGCTGTTTTCCAGTCCTTCAAGATTTTCGCGACACACATCGCAATAGCAACCGCCGATAAGTTATCTAACGCCCCAGGAACTCCTTCTTTACTTATAAAGAGAATAAAAGCTATTATAAATGGTAGATAATTGAGCAATACTAAGATTGCAGTTTTGAATCCAGAAGGATTTGTCATTATATACTCAAACAATGAGAAACTCACTAGAATTTGATAGACCACGATGCCTAAAATTAAAAGTACTGTTTTTCCTGTCAGAGAACTTATCGCCCCCCAAAAAATTTTCTCTCGTCTTGTTTCATTCAGAATTTTGGCAGAAATTATATCTAAGATAATATATCCGATTCCAAGACAAATTGGAATCAAAATCGCCAGCCAATTAAAAATAGTTGCCAAAGGTGCTTCATTTACACCTGCAAGAATTACAACTAATTGTCGTATCTGCAAAATAGGAAAGTTAAATAAACATATTAAGCCACCAATAACGAAATAGATATAACCTTCATGGGTATATTGCATAAGATTGAATCTATGTGCACTATCTATATGCCCACTAAAAACTACACGCTTTTTTATTTCGCCAGATGGCTTGATAACTCCCACAACGTTCCGTGATTCCTTTGGTTTATAAGGGTAGATTTTTGGAGACCATTCCTCCGCTTTTAAGTACTGGAAATAGATATTTAATAACCCAAATAAACTAATGCCCGCCGCAAGTGCTGAAAAAACAATCGGTAGAAATGGATAAAGTAGAAAAACCGCAACAGAAATCAAAACGATAATCGCGCAGCGAGGTGGCCATCTCGATACGCCTAATTCTGGATAATGCATAAATTTCTCAATTTCGACAGAATCACAGTAATTTTCTAACTCTTTACTCAATAATTCTGCTGCTTTCTTCTCATTTTCACTACAAGGAAGTCGCGGACCTGCTTCATTTATAACTCTAGCAATGATATCATACATGTAATCCGAATTCTCATCTGAATCAATGACGTAATCTTTCTCCGACAAACTTCTCCACCTATCTCGATAGACTTCTTTTTTGCCTTTTATCATTTTACTACATAATTCTTTCCCTTAAACTGGAATTAAAAGCAAACACAGACAGGAAGCATACACGAAGCCGCCAACTCCTATCAAAAAATTGCCCCCTTGTAAATTCTTAAATTGGATTATTAGGAGAATGGAAACCAAGATCCATCCTACAAAATAAAATCGGGGCCAATAGGGAAATGAATAGATTGGATCCCCTAAGCCTTGAAGAAAGGGGAAACGTTGATCAAACCAATTTCCGACAGGAAAAACCCAGCGTAGCTCATGGATGCTTTTGGTGATCCAGTACCAGAGATCCTCATTAACAGCAAATAATGGAATTGATGCCAATGAAAGTCCGATAGACTTGTGGGAAATTAAAAAAACTAGTGTAAAATTCAGGATTGTCATGAATCCCCAATAATAATATTTATTAGGAAACCAATCAGAAATTTTAAACCAATTGTTCCATGTTGAATCAAAAAATATGTATTCTAAAATGCCATAAACGATCGCTAATACAATGGTCGCCAACAATCCTTTCTTTAAATAATTTCGTTTGACCCACCGGCGCTCAAAATTCATAAGAAAGAGGATACCGCCTCCACCAACGAACATATAACCTAATAACACCAAATAGCTATTTGAAAAAATTAGGGCGATGCACAATCCACATCCAAAAATTGTAGCTGATAATACATTTTGCAAAGACCAATACATATGAAAGCTTCGGGAAATTATTTCTTTTTAAACCAATGTTCTTTCAACCAATCATTATATTGTCTGAAAATCTTTTCGGGAATGGGATTTAAAACGTGTAAATCTTTTACCTTTTTTTCCAATTGTCCATCGGTCGTATAAATTATAGGTGCTGAAAACATTTTGGCAATAGTAATGATATAGCCATCCCACGATTCTATACGATAACCCATTGCATTTGTTAAGGAATTTACAACCATTTCGATAGATATATCCGTATAGAATGCTGGAGATTTTGTATTAAGAGTTTTTTTTAAAGCTTCATAAGCCGAAACTTTTTCAACTCCCAAATATTTGGTAAGAATGTGATATGCTCCAAGAAACGTAGTAACTGGAATTAAACATTTTTTCTTCCAGAGCAAAACATCCTTTAAAAATTCAAGCGTAAAATCATTTGCTGGATTCTCAAAATGAGATATTACTATCAAACCAACATCAATTATTCCTTCAATCCTATCTTTTTTAGACTGTACTCTGCTGAATACCATTTTTGCCCTGCCTCCTCTGCAATAACAAAAGGTTTTGGAGCATTATTTTTAAGATAATTAATTAATTCATTGACTTTTTTCTCAAGATTAGAATTTTTAAGCACTATTAAAATTTTCCCATCTTTTACTTTTATTTCTAACTCCACGCCTTCTTTAATTCCAAGATCATTTCTTATTTCTTTTGGAATTAGAATTCTACCAAAGTTATCAATTTTAACTTTTGCCAATATAATCACCAATTGGTAATAGTTCTGGTAACATTAATTTTTTTCTTCTTTATATAATTTCTGATAGGCTCTTTTAGCAATGAGTGCTGCACCAAGAGCACCAATAATTTGAGGATCGATGGGAAATTTCTTGAATTTTATCCCGATTATTCGTTCCATATTAGTGACTACACCAATATTTTTAGCTACACCCCCAGAGACTGCGACATCCTCCTCTATGCCCACTTTTTCTGCAAGATTAATTACACGTTCCGCCATAGCTCGATTAATTGCTGCGGCGATCTCTGGTTTCTTAAGTCCATCGCTGATGAGCTGCATCACTTCAAGTCGTGCATAAATGCTACATTTACTAGCTAAGGATAAAGGGGCTTTGGCTTTGAGCGAAAGTGTGCCCAGTTCATCAAGTGTTAAATTTAATGTCTTTGCCATAATTTCCAGATATCTTCCTGTGCCAGCGGCACATTTCTCATTCATAATAAAATTTTTGAGATTCCCTTTTGCATCTAACCTAATAACTTTGCAATCCTGCCCCCCTATATCAATTACAGTTCTTACAGAGGGCAATACATGATGGGCTCCTGTGCCATGGCAGGTAATTTCACTAATTGTTTCGTTTGCTAGAGGTATTTTCCGCCTACCGTAACCAGTTCCAACACAATATGTTACTTCTGAAATATCCTCAATCCCTACTTTTGGTAAAACATCCTCCATTAACGCATTCACTGTATGTATGGGAAGTTTTTTCACGTAGATGATTTGTTGGGCTTTTATCGTTGCATCATCATCTATTATCACGGCTTTCCCGGTAAGTGATCCGATATCTATTCCTAAAAAGAATCCCATCATCTACACCTTTTTTTCCATTTCTTTCGCAAATAACGCCGCCCCATAAGCTGCTACATAGGAGGGGTCGAACGGGAATGTTTTAAGTTCAAAATTTAATCGTTCTTCTAGATTCCGCCTGATTTGCCCATTATTTGCGACACCCCCCGTTAATGTTATATCTTTCTCCATTCGAACGCGTTTTAATAAGGAGTATAAATTACCCGCAATGGAATTACAGACTCCAGCTGCAATATCGACCTCACTTTTCCCCTCATTAACCAGATATATAACTTCACTTTCTGCAAATATAGTGCACTGATTTGTAATGGAGAGTGGATTTCTTGATTGTGCTGCATTCCGCCCTAAATCTTGGACTTCCATTTCCAATGCCTTTGCTACGAGTTCGAGGAACATTCCTGAACCTGATGCACATTTATCATTGATAACATACTCCATAACTTTACCTTTCTCATTAATCTTAATTGCTTTATTTGTAATTGCCCCAATATCTATTATCGTTCTTACAGATGGTAATAAATTGTAAGTTCCCTTTGCAATACATGTTACTTCTGTCATTTCCTCATTCTTTAAAGGAAATTTCTTTCGATTCCTCCCCGTTGTTACAAACTTTTTCACATGCTTTACCTTTAGTTTCTGCGGTGCTAACGCATCCTTTACCACCTTTTGAGATATAACCTGTGGATTTCCTTCCACCGGATAGAGCGCCTTCGCTACTATTCCTTCCTCATCTATGATAATACATTTGCAATAGGCACTACCGATGTCGACTCCACCGTAATACATAAGCCAACCATTAAAAGTCATAATTTTAATTTTTCGTAGTAACAACGCATCATATAATGATTCAATTTTCGAGATTCCTAAAATAAATGAATGGGCTGAACTTCTATACGTTTTATGGTTATTTTAAGTTTCATTTTAGATATATTTCTTCGTATTTAGATTTAAATCTTCTATTAATTCTGAAATTTGCTTAAACAATTGAAATATAAAAAGTGGATGCTTTAAACACGTAAATTTCTTACATACTTCTGGTTTAAATTCATGAATCAGGCATTTCTTTTCAAAATCGTAAAATATACAAATTTTTCGTTCTGTACCATCTGGAAATTTTACAGGTTTCTTTTTAAGCAATTTTTTTGTTCTATTCCCTACTTTTTTGGTAACAACCTCTTTTAATATGTCTGGGCGGCTCTTTTCCCACATCTTAATATCCTTTTCTGAAACATATACGTCCCATTCCCTCTCACAACATTTACCACAATTGTATTTTATACAATCTATGATATCACGTTCCATATCCTATAAATCTTTAAATATCTACAACAACGTTTTCACAAATTCTGATAGTTCATATTTAATTGTCTCGATGGATGCAAATCGTTTATCGCCGATATCGCATTCAATTGTGAGCATGGGAATGCCGAGTTCATCGCGTAATGCTTCTCGGACCAGTTGGACGGCGGAGGCAACTTGCTTGCATCCTAAATGTGCCGTAAAAATAGCACAATCAGCTTGATATGTTTTCGCTGCCCAAAGCGAATCATTAATAATTGTTTCTAAGAAATGCTGAGATTGTCGTGTCATCGGATAATTCATTACCTGTTGCGCCAGTTCTTGGATTATCCCTTCAAAATCGGTTTGATTCAAATTAATAGGATTGTAATAATAGTGGTTTGTGCAATCCATCAGAAGGCTCATCTTAAGTTCGCGATCAAGCCATTCATAAAATCCTATGTCAAAGAAAAACGTAATATTTGGCCATATCGATCGGAACTGTTCAGATCCGATTCGACTTTCTCCCTTTTTTATGCGTTTCGCCATTAAATCTCGGATATCTTTAAAAATCTGGATTTTTTCTTCTGTACAAGGAAGGAGAATCGTAGTCGCAGTGATTAAAGGTCCCACAATACTCTCGATAGGGCTAGGGATTCGCCGTCGCATGTCATTAATTTCCATTAAGTATTCGTGTGCTTGATTATTTCTGGCAATGGCGGCTTTGAACCTTTCAAGATCAGGTTCCTGCTTCAAGTATTCTCCAATTTCATTCATTTGGTGAGATAGTTGGTCAGCGTAATATTGGTATCCCCTTTCTGTCTTATAATGTGGCATGTCAGAAATAAGTAAGGGAATTTTCATATAATTTGAGAAGAATTGGTAACTAGCAATGGTATTATCGCAGGGGGCGGTAGGACAGACCATGAGATCGAAATCCACGAGCCCCTCAAGAAGCATTCCCATAATGCCTTTTTGAGAAGTACAAGAATGATAAGGTGATCCGAAAGCAACTATTCGATCATAGTAATATTCGGCGCCATCTGGGGTTAGAGATGCCATTAAATAGGGAATTGCCTCAATACAAAAAGGAACGACATCGAATGCATATAATATTTCAACAGGAAAGGCGAAATGAAATCCTACAACTGGCTTCCCCTGATCTGCGGAGTGCAATGTTCGCTTAAAAACTTTAAGGGCATTTCTTAAGAAACTTTTTAAGGCTATCTGTTCATCTTCGGTTACAATTCGCTCAACAAGCTCTAAGGTTAGCCTTAACATATCATATAATATTTGATATGGTCTTATTCGCTGACTCAATGAGTTTGCCTCAATCCATCTTATAATAAGGTCTTGGCAAATTCTTCTATTTCATACTTTATGGTCTCTATTGACGTGAATCGCTTATCTCCGATATCTACTTCAAGAGTCAACATAGGGATATCTAACTCATCTCGCAAAGTTTCCCGAATTAATTGAATTGCAGAGGCGATTTGCTTGCAGCCCAGATGCCCTGTCATTATTGCACAATCTGCTTTGAATTCTTTTGCCGCCCACAGCGTATCTTCTATCATTATCTCTATGAAGGATTGCGCCTGATGTGTCATAGGGTAGTTCATACATTGTTTTGCGATTCCAAGAAGTATTTCATCAATATTGTTACTATAAATAGGTTCATAGTAATAGTAAGTGAATACATCAACGAGATAACTTAATCCTACCACTCGATCTAGCCATTCATATAGACCAATATCGAAAAAAATTGAGATATTTGGCCAAATAGAACGGAATCGTTCTTCTCCTAATCGCCCCTCACCATTCTTTATGCGTTTTCGCATCAAATCACGAACATCTTTAAAGAATTGGGTCTTTTCAGGAGTCCCCGCCATGATGACCGTTGCTCCCGTAATTAGTGGATTTACAATGCTTTCGATAGGACACGGAATATTTCTCCGCATCTCATTGATTTCAATCAAATACTCTTGGGCTTTACTACTATTTTGGACTGCAGTCTTGAATTTATCCCAATTTGGTTCCTGGTTAATTAATTTACTAATTTCATTAATTTGTCGCGCAATTTCATCTGCAAAATATTGATACGCCTCTTTTGTACGATAATAAGGCATATCCGCAACAAGTAAGGGTTTCTTAGCATGATTAGAAAAGAATTGATAACTCGCGATCGTATTATCACAGGGAGCGGTGGGGCAGACTACGAGGTCAAAATCCGCGATTTGATCTAAGTACATTCCCATGATGCCTTTCTGAGATGTACAGGAATGATAAGGCGAGCCGAATGAATGAATTTTATCATAATAATACTCTGCCCCATCAGGGAAGAGTGCTGCCATCAAATAGGGTACTGCTTCAAAACAGAGAGGTATTGCATCAAAGCATTGAACGATTTCGCCAGGCATTGCAAAATGGTATCCAATAATAGGTTTGCCTTCATCTGCATCTCGAAGTGCTCGCTCTAAAACTTTAACCCCATTCCGCATGAAACTTCTCAAAGCTACCTGTTCATCTTCAGTCACGATTCTCTCCGTTAAGTCCAAGGTTAATTTTAAGGATTCGTATAATATTTCATAAGGTTTTAATCGATTTACCACTTATCCACTCACCATAATCTGCTCTATAAAGGCTTCAACGCGTGTTTTAAAACGAGCCACATCACTCATCAAATATTCCCTATCAATGTTTAAAATAGGAATATCCATCTCTTCTAATTCATGACTAAAGAGCATGTTATCCGAGCCATGCAAATCGCAGAATTCTATGCGCTGTAAAACTACCCCATCAACCTTCGCGCGCTTTATTTGGTCTTTCACAAAGTCTAATCGTGCAGGATGTTGATCCATCATTCTTGGACAAGACACCTTGTGGTAATAACGCGTTGCAATATCTAATAAAGGATTGGAAGACGGTTCAATTTGATCCCAGAAGTATCTTACTCCGTAACAGAGACTATCAGTGACAATTAATCCTCCTACGTCTTCGAAAATTTTAAAAAAGGCAGGATTATCTACATAACTCCCAACTAGCATAAGTCTAGCACGATAATCCTTTATTCCATCTCGTTCCTTCAGAATATCCACTATTTTCCTTAATTCTTCATTACATATCTCCTTTGGCACCGATGTGTTTGCGATCAGCAAACGCGCAAAATCAGAACTTTTTATTTTTGGGTCATTTGCAATTCTAAATGAATAAATCTCTTTCAATAATTTTCTGTTTTCATTATAAACTTTAATAGATTCTTTTACCTTTTCTTCATCCAACTGTCTATTATAGACCTTCTCTAAAGATTCTTTAAAAGCGTTTATTTCCGTTTTTAACCATTCTAGACCTGCTTCTGTAATGACGTGAGGGATTGATAAAAAGAAATGTGGAAAATCTTTGGCAATAACTTCTTTTCTTTTCCAAACATCAATCATACGTCGCGTATGATCACAACTATTGGCACTGATTAATCCATCTAAAAAGTTATAATTACCCTCCAATGCTAGATTTAGGGTTGCCTTCACGAAACTGCAATTAAATCGAGAAAGAATGGCATCAGCGAGTACCGTATCTTTACAAGTAGTGCCTCGAATTCGAAATGGCAGTATATCCAATGCATGTAATAATTCCTCGGGTGCATATGAACAGTAATAGCCAAGTACCTTCTTACCTTCTTTTTTCCATTGGTCTATATATGTATTTTTTAGTATATTTGCCGTCTGAACAAATTCTAATTTATCTAACGCCAATCGGCTTCATCCTCATCGAGTTATTTGTAAGCATTTTTTCAATTTATAGTAATTCACTTAGAAGATTAACTATATCTTTCATTTTTAGGTTTGAATTTGTGGCTTGAATGGCATCTTGAAGATTTGTTTTACAGAAAGGGCAAGCGCTTAGTAAAATTTCACATTCTGTTTCTTCAGCTTCGCGTATTCGCTCAGAGGAAATTTCTACAGCCCAATCCCGAAAACCGGATTTGACTCCCCCTCCAGCTCCACAACACCAGGCATTCTCTCTAATCCTTGGCATTTCAATCAGGGTCACTCCTGGTATTGCTTGAATCACTGTTCGGGGTGCATCATAAACATCAGAATGGCGCCCTAAATGGCAGGGGTCATGATACGTCACCTTAAGAGCATTAAATTTTTTGGGGAGTCGGAGCTTTCCTGTTTTTATCATTTGTTGAAGGAACTCCGTAATATGAAGGATTTCGACACCTTCCAACATTTCGGCATACTTAGGAAAGTCTGTTTTCAAGGTACGATAGCAACCTGCGCACGACGTAATAACTTTCTTTGCGCCCACTTTTTCTATCAATTCTAAATTGTGTTTAACTAAATCATTTACTAATTCCAGCTGCCCTGTTCGCATTAAGGGCGAACCACAACACCATTCGTCTTTTGAGACGGTATAATCGACCCCTAACTTATTAAGAATCTTAATGGTAGCCTGTGCTAGGTCTTTCTGCCTATAAGAAGAAGTGCATCCAACAAAATAGAATATTTCTGCCTTTTCTTTCTGCGGGACTTCTTCTTCAATTCTCTCCATCCATTTTAACCTATCTGCATGCAATTCTTTGTAAGGATTATGTTCATTCGCAATGGATTCGGCAAAGGCTTTTTGATTCGGGAGGGGTCCAATTCCTTTGCTAACTGCATCCGCTCTCAAGGCTTCGATGATATCAACGATTAAATTATGATGTCTTGATTGGCATTGAATCGTGCAATTTCCACAAGTGGGACATGCAAATAGAATATCCCTAATTCGCTCACTCCACTCTAATTTTCCTTCAAGCAACCCTCTAGCTATATGAATTCGCCCAGAGGGATAAAAAGTCTCGAATCGAAATTTCTTACCAGCTGGACATGAGTCGCTATATTCATGATATATGTATTTACAGGTTCCACAGCGGGTACAACAATAAAGCTCTTCTTTGTATTTGGTTAATGCGTCGCTCATTCTACGCCCCATCTCCCAGGGTTGAAAATCCCATTTGGATCCAATGTTTTCTTGATTTTATGCATCAGATTTACCCAATTCGGGTCGCATCTTTTGATTATTTCCTCTGCTGCCCATGCGGGGGTCTTATAAGGAAAAGCCCCTAATTCGTACAGATTCTCAAACAGTTCCTTGTTGAGCTTCCGCATTCGTTCAACTTCTTCCTCCTCCTCCTTTGAAAACCGTAATAAAAATCGAAACGCGAAATAATGACCTCCTTTCATCATTCGTGTGTATAAACATTTCTCGAATCCATGTTTTTCGATGATATCAAAGGCTATCTTAACTCCTTTTACAATCGTATCGATGTTGGTAGTCATATAAGTCCCGACCCATGTGCATCCTCCATATTCCAACATACTCCCTATAGTAAATGGTAAGTTTGTGAATTCTGCGAATTTCTGTCCATACATCTTTGCAGCGCCCTGAACTGAACTTAGTACTGCTTTCGGATCTACTTCTTTTAATTCTTTAAATGTATCTTTAATAAATTCCCATTTTGCCTCATACTCTTTCTTGGTATTAGCAGAGAAATCTAAAGTAGTTGCCCAATGGGGCTCACCTTCCAAATGTACTGCCTGTCCATATGGTATTCCAAGGACCATCTTTATAGTTTCCACAGACATTAAGAGTATATCATTCATTATATCTGACCTGGCTAATTTTCTTACTATTTCATAAGTTTTTGCCAGATCATTCGATAAAATAAATTTCCAATCCCGAAATGGTTTCTTAGGCCACACCTGGAGTGCCATTTTCGTAACAATCCCGGTCATTCCTTGCCAGTTGATAAATAATCCGAGAAGATCGGGTTGTGGTCCCCGTCCCCACCAATGTTTATCCCAGCACATACATGTCCCAATTTTAACGAGTTCCCCTGTCGGAAGCACAACTTCAATCCCATTTATTACTTCTGACATACAGCCATATCTTAAACTCAAGTTATTCAATCCGCTAAGCAATGCATTAGCCATCACTGACGCAAAAGGTGGCGCATTAGGATAATTATAACGGAAATTAGTGTCTTTCAGAAATTTTTTCAGATGCCCGAATGTGACTCCAGGTTCTATAATGATATACATATCGTCTTCATTTAAATGAAGAATTCTATCCATTCGCTTTAAGTCGAGAACAATTCCACCTTTAAGGGGAATCGTCAATCCTCCAATGTTATTTCCCGTGACGAATGGAACTATTGGAATTTTGTATTCATTTGCTAATTTAACGACTTCTATTATTTCTTCTACCGACTTTGGCATGACTATAAAATCTGGGTTGCTAGGAGGATGCTCTGTCATATCATATGAATAAAGTAATAATTCTTCAGGAAAATCTGAAACCCATTCGTTACCAACTATTTTTCTCAATTTATTTAAAATTTCTTCATGAGTTTCTGCTTGTTGTAGCATATTATCACCTTAATTACATCATTTTTGAAAAAATCTTATAGACCTTAAATAGTTTAGTAATTCCCTTCTTAAACTTCATTTTACGACCTAAAAACTTGCGGATAATAGACGATTTTCCGTCTACGATGTCTAAGAAATCCTGTGTATTAATTTTGACTATGACGGTAGGGTCTTCAATGTCGCGCGTAATTGTAAATTTATCCTTTTCAAATTTAATCATTAAAGGATAGTAATCCAATTCTACTATCAAATTCATGTTTAAATTTTCAATAAATGCCCGATACTCCGGATCTTCTTCCATCTTCCTAGTAAGGGCACTATAAATTGCAATTCCAAAAATATCAGTGGGTCCCTCATATTTTTCCATCTTAATTCCATCCAGAATTCATTTTTTCTTTTGCCCTTTTATACATTTCATGATTTCCTATTCCCAATACCTTAAAAATCTTAATAAGCGCCCTAATAGATCCCCCAACCCCAACCTTACGCCTTAAAACATATTTGAATATAAATTTTAGCATTCCCCAATATCCTGAACTCTTTATTATATCTTCAATGGTATCATATATCTTAGTATCCTCTACTTTAAAATTAATTGTTGCAATAGGTGATTCAGACTCGCCGACCATTGCAATTAATCGCCCAGCATGTGGCTTAACAACCAGAGCCCCATTTAAAGCGGGAAATCGAAATAATATTTCTTCCCCCTCAATCTTGCTTAGGTTCTCCTTTGCTTTTGGATCTCCATAGATGTCTACGAGAAGCCGTAATAAGTTTGCTATAACTCGTAATTTTATTTGCTCGTAGTTCATGTCTAAATGTTTTTTGATAGTTTGCATAATTATCAATCATTTAATAGCTTTAAATTTTTTTTTGAATACCAGCTCAAACTCATTTCCTCTATCTTCCAAAGAAC
Organism: Candidatus Helarchaeota ASGARD archaeon Hel_GB_A; assembly: GCA_005191415.1. GTDB lineage: Archaea > Asgardarchaeota > Lokiarchaeia > Helarchaeales > HEL-GB-A > HEL-GB-A. The sequence goes on along the minus strand of SUPS01000009.1, from coordinate 11,980 downwards.
CTCTTGCCTCTATCTTTCAGAAAGGTATTTGAAGCGAAAATGACCTTGATTATCAAATAATTTGACGATAGATCTTTTCTAAAGTATGGTGATTTTGATAGGTGTGCTCCTAAAAGAATATAATTCGTGAAAAGAATTCTTCATAATTTCTTTACAATAATTTCTTTATGAGAATAAAAAAAATAGTTGAAAACTATTTGAGAACTATTTTCTCGAATTATTTCACATCATATAGTTCTTGGATATTTTCTTTGCTCAGGTACCAGTAGGATATAATTCCAAAGATTGTAATAAGTGTCATAAGACTCGTGATAATGCCGGCGACCCATCCCCATCCTTTTAATTGGATGAGACCAATTCCTGCAATTAAAGAAATGATGCCTAAGAATAATAAGAACCCTCCGAAAGTATTAGCAAAAGACACCACATAAGCCCATTGTGCTGGATTTACAAAAGTAGGTGTCCAGTTTTGGAGCGCTCCTGAAATGCCTGCTATACCCATTCCGAGCCCCCACACTCCTAATGCAATGAACACAAAAATTATGAAATTCAATGGACCAGGTTTACTAGTGCTATATACTTTACTTCTGTGATAATAGTCATTTGCTGTAATTATATCTCCTTTTTCTTCGTAAAGTGTGCCTATTTGGAAGAGTGTTTTAGCACACCCTGCCCTGTATTTTATTGATTCTGAGAGCTGCAAACTTCGTTGATAATAATCCAAAGCATCATCATACTTACCTTGTTCTTGAAGGATCATCCCAATTTCATGAAATGTTCCTGCAATCATATCTTCCACGCCAAATTCCTGAAATGTAGGTAAAGCCTTTTTAAATTGTTCTAAGGCCCGATCCAATTTTCCCTCCATATGGGATTCTAGTCCTCGATTGAATAATTTTATTGCATCACCTAACTCCTCTTTTTCTTCTTCCATATTTATTCCCACATACAATTTATTGAATATTTCTTTATTTTCTTGTTGATATTAAATATTCTGAAATGCCTTCTCCTTTCATGCCTTCTATTTCAAAATCGGCAATTTGCTCGAATACTTCTGTTATTCCGAATTTGGTCGGCATTGGTAAATGTATTGAATGACGCGTTTTGGAAATTACTTTTAGAGTGGATCCTTCAGAGTCAGTTATTAAAAAGGTTGATGATACAGGGGTTTTACCATCTGCCTTTGTTTCAGTCGTAATTTGAACATCTTTAACTGGTTTATTTCCATCTTCTGTTGAAATGAATCCTCCTATTAAAAGATGCCCCTTTACTTCAACTCTTGCAATATTTACTGTTCGATCCTTAAATTGGGCTGAAATCCAATTCCATCTATCAATATAAATCCAATCTCTTACTCCCCAAGAATGGTCTCGATGTCCTAGAATCTCAAATTCCATTGATTCAATCGGTTCTCCGCGTCTTTTCTTAGTAAAAGTTCCTTTACAAATACATGCCTGTTCATAATGTCGTTGCGCAGCGGTATCAAGTAAATCCGCATAATCCGTTGAGAAATCCTCCATTTTTACCCCTTCGAAATAATCGAAAGGTTTGAATCGCCCTAAACTATCAAATTTCAGCTCATACTTGCGATCTATATATTCAATATGCCATTTTTTATGGGGTTCAATTAATGTGTAATTACAACGTTTAGTCCCAATCTTATCAGGGAGATCATTTTTTGGAATCGTTACTTCATCGATATAAGTATTCACCGGTTTATCATTTACAAGGATGAGACAGAGAATACGGCTTTTACCTTCATAAGGCTTAAATGATATTCGGGTTATACAACTGAGCTGCTTGGATATAAAGTTAAAATACCAAGATTCATTCCAATTCGGTGGATATTCCGTTAAATTCAATTCTTTAAGCATATGATGAGGATATTCGTCTTGATCACTTAATGGTTTAATGAGTTTAATTAATTCCTCTATCTTTAATGACATCTTTTTACCTCTGAAAACTTAACCTCTTCTTTACAATACACATAGGTGTTTTTTAAAAATTTAGTACAAACTCGATTCTTAGATTCTGAATCTTTAAGATGGATTTATTTTAACGAGACTGCTAATCTAAAACTTCAATTCATCTAATTCTGCTCGTAATTTAATTAAATCAGCTTAAAAATTAGTTTTTATAAACAAAACTAGAGATATTCCATTACTTCCTACTAAAGCGAACCTCACAAGCTCCTAAATCTTTTATAGGACCATCTCGAATTATTAATTCTTTTTCTATACTACCTCGTGCATCAATTTCAACTATTTTTCTATCTCCAAGCATTTTAAGAGCTTTATCTTCAACAAATACAGGAAGGTCTTGAAGATCCTTGAGGATTTCTACCTTCTTATAGTTCGCTGTGGATTGATAATTTTTAATGGGCTCAACTGCCACGCCCACTTCCAGATATCCGCCATCTGTCATGGGGCTACATGATTGTTTCCTAACGAATAGAATAAGCCCCAAATCCGAGCGTTGAAGATTTTCTTCCTCCATTGACAGGTAAAACTCTAAATCCTCTTGAATTGCCTCTTTCGCTTTATTAGTAAGAACAAACATCATTTAACTGATTGGATTTTTTTGCTTAAAAATTTTTAAACGATTATAACGTCATCGTTACAAAATTACTAATTTATCTATAAACTTTTCAAAGATAAAAGAAGATTTATAATAACTAATAGGTGTGTGCTATGGCATCTCAGAAGGTTGGAAAAGGTCTCTCCGTTTCTTCAAAAGAAGAGGCATCCGGCGAGTTTGTTGTAATTAAATCGGTTGAAGATGTGCTAGAATTATTAGAAAAGGGTGCTGATAATAAACTTGTAATTGTGGAAGATTGTGGTACAACCACATTAGGCCCTATCCTCTCTAAAATTAGTGGCGTGATTTGTACAACGGGTTCCGAAGGTTCTCATTTAGCGATCGTATCTAGAGAATTTGAAATTCCTGCTCTGATGTCCGTGCGATTTAATATCGAAGATTACGAAAGCCTACACGGGAAAAAAGGAAAAATCGTTAGCATTGATGATGAGAACGGAGAAATTTATGTAAATGAGTAAAATTAAAGTTATTTACAAATTAGGCGATTTAGGTAAAGATTCTATTCATGCTGTAGGTGGGAAAGCAGCTCACCTTGGCGAATTAATTAGAAAAAAAATTCCTATTCCTGAAGGATTTGTATTATCTACCTCTGCTTTTGATCGATTTCTAAATCGTAGTCCTTTCGCAAAGGACATACGGACACTTCTCGATAAAGAAATCCCCCTGACTGAAATTATTTCTACCTCCCAAAAACTCCAAAATTATATTTTACAAACGGAAATTACTCCTGATATTAAAGAAATCGTTATTCAACGATTCAGTCAACTACACAGCTCCGACCCTACCGATTTTGGTGTTGCGGTGCGCTCATCGGCTAATGTAGAAGATCTCTCCCAGACATCTTTTGCAGGTCAAGCTGATACTTTTCTATGCATTAGAAATACTACAGATTTACTAGAAAGCATTAAAAAATGCTGGGCTTCCCTTTATTCTGCTCGTGCATTAATGTATGTTCAACAAATGATTAAGGTGCCTTTGAATCTTATTTCGATGGGTGTTATTATTCAAAAAATAGTACATGCAGAAGTTTCTGGGGTTATGTTTACTGCTAATGTCTTAACCAAAGACCGAAATCAAGTACTTATCAATGCCACTTGTGGCTTTGGCGAATGTATTGCTGATGGAAAGGTTGAGCCGGATTCTATCGTTGTAGATAAACGGACTTTAGAGGTCATTAAAACACGAGTTGGAAGAAAATCGAAGATGAGCGTCAAGAATCCGAATAAAGATAGCACTATTCTCGTTGATACGCCACCTGAAAAGCGACAGAAGCTTTGTCTAACAACAGAACAAATTCGTGAGCTTGTACAATATGGCATTCGGATTGAAAAAATATTTCATGGTGCGCCTCAAGATATTGAATGGGCTATAGAAAGAGGAAAAATAAAAATTCTGCAATCACGTAATATCACTCGTTTATAAAACCGAGGGATTGAATTGATAAAAGGAAAAAGTCCAAAAAAGGTAGCTATTACGCCAACAATCAACTTTTATCCTTTACCAATTGTCTTAATTACTTGTACTGATATTGATTATAAGTTAAATATCATCACAATTTCAAGTTTAGGCATTGCAAATGAGGATCCTCCTTTAATCACCATTGCGCTCCATAAAGAAAGGCATTCCAATAAAATTGTCAAAAAAACGATGGAATTTGTAGTAAATATCCCAAATGAATCTCTCCTAGAACATGTAGATTTTTTTGGTATGGTCTCCGGGGAGCGCATAGATAAATTTGAAGCCTCTTCCCTCACTCCCACGATGGGGGACCACGTGATTGCCCCTCTTATCGAGGAGTGTCCGTGTAACCTTGAATGCCGCGTAAAATCTGTCCTTTCCTTGTATTCCCATAACCTATTTATTGCAGAAATATTAGCAATGCATATAGATATTCAAGTATTAAAAAATAATTCTTCCAAAAAAATCAAAATGGACGCGTTAAAACCCCTGATTCGGATGTTTGATGAATATTGGAGTATTAAAAAGAAAATCGCGCCTATCGGCTTCACATTACGTAAAACATGAATATTTTATATGTCTAATTAACAAAATTTTGTGGATGGAATGAAAATTTTTAGTTTAAATGGAACCTGGAAAGCGATTACCGACGATGAGAATATAGGAGAAGCTGAAGGTTATTTTGAATTAGATTATGATGATTCTGACTGGACCTTTATCAAAGTTCCAGGGCATTGGCAAGAAGAGGGCTTCCCAAATCACCAAGGAATTTTATGGTACCGCTATACATTTGAAATTCCTGATGAAATGAAAGAATTTTTTAAAATTATCCGATTACAATTCAAAGGCATTTTCTATTACTGCAAAGTTTGGTTAAATGAGCAATATCTTGGTGATCATGAAGGATATTTCGATACTTTTGATTTTAATGTTACAGCTCTTCTTGAGAAAGAAAATCTTCTTGTCGTAAAAGTAGTCTGTGATGACGAAAAAGATATGTCTAATAAGAGACAAATTACGGGGGTATTTTCCTACTGGGATTCCTCCGACCCGCTCTTTAACCCAGGTGGAATCTGGCATGATGTTGCCCTTGTTGAAACTGGATCCACCTATTTCAAATATGTCGAAATAAAAACAAAAATACTGGATGAAAATACTGCTAAACTTTTTTTACGGGTCGAGATCTTTACAGAAAAAATTGGTGAAAAAAAATTTCTATTGATCATACAACCTAAAAATTTTCAAGGTTCTGAAATACAAGAAGAATTTTATGAAAAATTAGACACAAATGAAATAATATTCGAAAAGGAAATTCTTCTTGAGGATGCTCATCTCTGGTGGACGTGGGACCATGGATATCCATATCTATATCTTCTTAAAATTGCCGTTTTTGAAGGGGAAAAAGTTTCCGATGAAACGGAACACATTTTTGGCATTCGCGAATTCAAACGAATCATTAAGAATCGAGGATGGGAATTTTATCTGAATAACAAGCGAATCTATCTGCGGGGTGGGAATTATGCCCCAAGCGATCATCGAATTGCTTATGTTACGCGAGAAACTATTGAAAAAGATATTGAACTTGCGCGAGAAGCAAACTTTAATATGATACGCGTTCATGCACATATTGATCGAATTGAGTTGCATGAGGTTTGTGCCGAGAAAGGTATCCTCATTTGGCAAGATTTTGCCCTCCAATGGGGCTATTCCATGAAGATCAAAGAGCCAGCAAAAGAACAAATTAAAAAAATGGTAAAAAAGATCCAGAATTACCCATCACAAGCCGTCTATTGCTGCCATAACGAGCCATTTACCGGTATGAGCTCTAAATCCCTGATTTTATTAGGTATAGTTTTATTAATCTCGTATGGAGTCGCATGGGTGGTAGATACCTATTTGGGTATATTAAAAAATGCGACATTTTGGGGTCTATTTCTAATCTTAACCTTCTTACTTGGATTAATTCCAACTAGTGTCTTTATTTATAACAAAAATAAAAATGTCCTCGATAGGGAGCTAGTAAAAGCTGTCCAAGAAATCGATGATTCCCTTCCAGTAGTTCCGAATTCTGGTGTAATGGGTGTACTTTGGAAAGGGACTGATCTTCATACCTATGAAGGCTGGTATTCAGGAAAGAACTATCGGGATGCATATTGCTACACTAAATTCCCCTTGAAGAGGATGGTTTGTTTCATAACTGAATACGGCGCGCAGGCGTTTCCGAACGTTGAAAATTTAAAGAAAATACTTAAAGAAGACAACTTATGGCCTCTAAACTGGGGGCTTCTAAAGAAACGATATCGATGCCAACCCATGTTCTTTGCCTGCTGGTTCAATTTTAAAGACTATTCAAATATTACTGAATGGGTCGAAGCTACACAGAGTTACCAAGCAGAATTACTTAAATTTTACAATGAACTTTGGCGAATTAACCGTTATAACCCTAATGGTGGAACTTTAATGTTCCAATTTAATGATTGTTTTCCTGGTATTACCTGGTCTATCGTAGATTATTGGCGTACTCCAAAGAAAGGCTATTACAGCACTAAATTATCTTTTGAACCAGTATATGTTATGGCAGATTGGCCCAAAACACACTACAAACCTAATAAAACCTTCACCTCAAACATATACGTGGTAAATGATTTACACGAACCAATTCCGAACGCGAAAGTTCAATGGCAAATACAGGATACCCAGAAAAACACCGTGGCCTCCGGCGATTATACATGTTCATTGGATGAGGATTCCATTCAAACCCTTGGTAAAATCACCTATACGTTTCCCTCAGATGCTCAAGGGTCTTATACCTTAATTTTGACTCTTGAATTTAATGAAACGCAAATTACAAATAGCTATACCTTAAAAATTAAATGAGATGATGAGATGGTAACTCTGGATGAATTATTCGGGAAAATATTTAAGAATCTCTGGATTTTTGCTATCATTGGGAGTAGTCTAATTATTACTCAATTGGTTCTTAATTTTACATCGTTATTTGCTGCAGCAATAAGTATTAGCCTTAGTTGTATCATTATCATTTGTATGATTCTATCACGTTATCATTTCCATGGAACAGGTCTTGTCTCCCTCATCTGTGCTTATATTCTACTTCTGAATCCTACTGGGTTCGATGGCTTTGGGATTGGTTCCCTTCTAATTTTGGTTGGTGCTCTAATTTCTACTAGTGGAGGCTTCTATACCTACACGGTTTTCTTTTTCTACCTCGCTATTGGTGCAATTATTCTCGATTTTGTTTTTATACTAATATAACAAAACATAGGTACAAATATTTTGATTAGTTACCGAAAAATTTGAATGATTTATTTGAAGAAGGAATTAAAATGAATGATTCTAACGAATATGTCTATCTCGACATTAAAACACTCTTTAATTTTATGAAAGATGTGTTTATAGCGGCGGGTGTTCCTGAGGCAGATGCTGATATTTGCGCAGATGTCCTGATCGAATCTGATAAGCGTGGAATTGATTCTCATGGATGCGCTCGTCTTTATATGTATTATATGCGTATCAAAAGAAAACAGCAATTACCAGTTACCAAACTGACGATCGTGAAAGAAACTCCAGGAACGATTCGCCTCAATGCAAATAATGGGATGGGTCAGGTAGCTTCTAAAAAGGCAATGCAAATCGCGATTGATAAAGCGAAAAAAAATGGAATTGGGATGGCTATTGTTGAGAATTCAAATCATTTTGGAATTGCTGGTTATTATGTACTGATGGCAACCAAACAAGACTGCATTGGAATGTGTGGTACAAACGCTCGCCCATCCATTGCGCCGACTTGGAGTGTTGAACCGATGTTAGGTACAAATCCATTTACCTTTGGAGTGCCAACTGATTGGGATTTTCCATGGATTGCTGATCATGCTACATCCATTACACAACGCGGTAAAATCGAAACATATGCACGACTTGGTAAGGATGCGGTGAAAGGGTGGGTTATTGATGAAAATGGTAATGCTGCCACCGATAGTAAGCAAATTATTACTGATATGCTCAAATTGAAAACTGCCTTAACCCCTCTTGGCGGTATCGGCGAAGAATTAGGCGGCCATAAAGGATACAATTATGCTACTTTCGTTGAAATTATGTCCGCGTGTTTAAGTCAAGCTAATATGCTTCAAGCTTGCCTAGGGCTCGATAAAAATGGCAATTTTGTTCCTTATAATTTGGGCCATTTTTTCATTGCGATAGATCCTGCGGCGTTCTGCGAGATTGATGCTTTTAAAAAGAAAACGGGTGATCTTTTGCGGCAGTTGGCAGGCGCTAAGAAACAACCCGGTGCCTCTCATATTTATGTTGCTGGTGAGAAAGAATATCTCGCCTATCAAGAGCGGAAAAGGACTGGAATCCCGATTAGTAGAGTGACCCAACGTCAATTCCTCAAAATGCAAAGAGAATTGAATCTGGTTCAATATGATTTCGCTTTTGATGTTGATCCAGATGAGGAAGACGTTACAGGCTGGTAATATTTCCCAAGAATAGAAAAAAAATTGCCTCAACTAATGAAACTTTTTAAATATACTCCCAATTTAAAATTAGATTCTAAATCTAATGAGAATTTCCTTAAAACTTGAAGTACTTCCATATCTCAATATCGTTTTATAGAAAAAATTTACGAATTCAGATTTTTTGTGATTTTTCTCTCTTGATAGAAATATTGATGAAGAAATTATATTCTTTTTATATGATTCTACATACTTTACTAGGAAAAAACAATGACTGAAGAGATTTTCGATTGTTGTATTATCGGAGCTGGCGTGGTTGGTTGTGCAATTGCGAGACGACTTGCTCAGTTCCAGTTAAAAACAGCTGTTATAGAAAAAGGTCCTGATGTCTGTTGTGGGACAAGCAAGGCAAATTCAGGAATAGTACATGCAGGATATGCCGCACAACCTGGCACTCTGAAGGCTAAATTTAATGCTGCTGGAAATCCCCTTTTTGATCAAGTTTGCCATGAATTAAGCGTTCCCTTTGCGCGGATCGGCACATTCGTTGTTGCAATTACTGATGATGGTATAAAGGTATTAGAAAAGCTTTATCAAAGGGGTCAAGAGAATAAAATTCCTAAATTACAAATCATAACTGATACACAAAAAATCAGACAAATGGAACCGTCCCTTACACCTAACGTCACTGGTGTTTTATATGCCCCGACAGGCGGTATTGTCTCCCCCTATGATCTTACAATTGGCTTAGCTGAGAATGCCTATGTCAATGGCGTGCAATTTTTTTTCAATTCTGAAGTGGTTGGTATTGATATCAAAGAACGCTATAAAGTAATTCAAACTCGCTCTAAAGAAATCAAAACCCATTTCATTCTTAATGCAGCAGGGGTTCATGCAGATGAGATCTCCCGGATGGTGGGATTGGATTATTTCACAATTACACCACGAAAAGGAGAGTATATCCTTTTAGATAAAAAATGTATTGAATTAAATCATGTATTATTTCCTATTCCAACACCTATAAGCAAAGGTATAGTGGTTTCTATTACAATGGAAGGACATATTTTCCTTGGTCCGAATGCAGAAACTATCGAAGATAAAGAAGATAAATCTACAACTACGGAAGGCTTGAATGAAATTATTGAAGGTGCTCGCAAACTAGTTCCAGATATTCCAGTTAATGAGGCGATTGTCACCTATGCAGGACTTCGAGCGGTTTCAGATAATAATGATTTTATTATTGAACCTACTAAAGTTGAGGGTTTTATAAATGTAGCGGGGATTCAATCGCCTGGATTAACCGCATCACTCGCAATTGCTGAATATATCGTTGAATTATTGGAAAATCTTGGCGTAAAACTATCCGTAAAACCAAATTTCAATCCAATTCGTGAAATACCTCCCCGCTTTGCGACTTTATCAAATGAGGAACGCCACCAGCTAATTTTAAGAAATCCTGATTACGGTCACATTATTTGTCGCTGTGAATATGTTACAGAAGCCGAGATTAAAGCGGCTATTCATCGTCCCTTAGGTGCAACAACTTTAGATGGCGTGAAATTCAGGACACGAGCTCAAATGGGGCGTTGCCATGGGGGATTCTGCACAAACCGTATTCTTGAAATCCTATCCCGGGAACTCCAAGTCCCTATTGAACAAATAAGCAAAAAAGGTCCAAAATCTGAGTTAATCGTTGGAAAAACAAAAGACCTCTGGAGGATAACCGTTGAAGGAAATTAAAGTTGATATTGCGGTAGTAGGTGGAGGGCCTGCAGGTCTTGCCGCCGCAATTGCCGCAAGAGAACAAGGTGCCGATGTCCTTATCATCGAACGCGATTTTGAATTAGGTGGTATCCTCCATCAGTGCATTCATAATGGATTTGGATTGCATATCTTCAAAGAAGAATTGACAGGTCCTGAATTTGCTCAGAGATACATTAACCGAGTTAATGAATTGAAAATTCCTGCAAAATTAGACACTATGGTTATAAGCATCTCTCCTGAGAAAGAAATTATTGCCGTTAATAAAATCGATGGGCTTTTACGAATCAAGGCAGGGGCTATTATCCTTGCGATGGGCTGCAGAGAACGGACGAGGCATAACATTCTGGTTCCTGGATCACGTCCAGCAGGAATCTATCCCGCTGGTCTAGCCCAACGTCTCGTGAATATCGAGGGATTTATGCCTGGAAAGCGGTTCGTCATTCTTGGTAGTGGCGATATTGGAATGATCATGGCGCGCCGCTTGACCTGGGAAGGAGCGAAAGTAGAAGCAGTCGTCGAAATTCAGCCGTATCCAAGTGGCTTAATTCGAAATCAAGTCCAATGCTTGAAAGATTACAATATCCCTCTGATTTTAGAACACACTGTGATACAAGTTCATGGGCACCAACGAGTAGAGGGCGTCACAATCGCAAAAGTCGATGAAAAATGGCGTCCCATTCCCGGTACCGAACGCTTCATTGAATGTGATACCCTATTACTCTCCGTAGGATTAATTCCTGAAAACGAACTCTCTAAAGCTGCCGGAATTGAGATTGATCCTAAAACAAAAGGACCAATCGTAACTAACTTTCTGGAAACCAGCATCCCTGGGATTTTTGCCTGTGGAAATGTGCTTCAAGTCCATGATTTGATCGATAATGTCGCATTAGAAGGAACACGTGCCGGTGAAATGGCAGCGACCTATATTTCACGGAAACTCGAAGTCGCTGAATCCAAAATATCATGCCTCCCTGGCACAAATGTTGGCTATGTAGTTCCCCAATTTATCTCTTCGCGCGCTTTCTCAGATAAGATTACGTTCTTTATGCGTGCGAAAAAACCTCAAAGGAACGTTTATGTCGAATTTATTATGAATAATCAACAAATTTATCGAAAGTTTACTAAATTTGCTTTACCCAGTGAGATGATTAAAGTAAATTTACCTCCCTTAAAAGACTTTGCTGAAAAAATCTCTGATATTACGATAAATATTATCCCAAAAGGCGAGGAAGGTCAATAATGGCTAAACCAGAGACAAAAATCATCACCTGTATTGGATGTCCTAGTGGTTGCGAAATGACCGTTACGAAAATTGGTGATACCTTTCAGGTAGAAGGCAATCAATGCAAACGCGGCGAAAAATATGCAATTGAGGAATTCACAGCGCCCAAACGTATTCTCACTACCACCCTTCAAGTTAAGAATGGAGTTCTACCACTTATCCCGGTACGTACTGATAAACCTATACCTAAAGAGCGTCTCTTCGATTGTATGAAATATCTAAGTTCCATCATCGTCCCTGCCCCTATTAAAATGGGACAAATTTTGGTAAAAAATGTTCTTGGTCTCAATGCAAATATTATTGCATCTCGCGATTTAGATAAAAAATAGAGCTTCCCTTTTATTTCTTTAAAAATCAAGATTTAGAAATCTGGAGCATCATCCTTTTTTTCGTATCCATCCTACTA
>SUPS01000173.1 GCA_005191415.1 Candidatus Helarchaeota ASGARD archaeon Hel_GB_A | reverse complement strand
AGAAATTATTGCCAAAGAATTTTTCTCTAAAGGAATTTTATCCAAGTCAGCAAGGTAGTTTTATCTATAGGACGTGTTTTTTATTACAGAACATAATTTGAATAAGCCTAACAAACTAATCTATGAGAAAAGTCCTTCTTAATCCAATAAATAAGGACGATCCTACAGTTTTTCGTATTGTACCTTCATTAAAGAATCAGCCAAGCATAGATGCGAAAGCTACAGCATATATTTGCATCAATAACTCTTGTAAGGCACCAGTTACCGATATTGCAGCAATGTTGGAGCATTTTAAATAATTTTATTATTTTTTATTAATATAGTAATGCCCGAATCTTCCGTTAAATTTAAATTTCTACTTAATACTTTCTTTTTTCATTAAAAATTGAACTTAATTTATAAACATCTATAATTTATCGAATATAATAGATAGATAAGGACAAAGAAGACGTGATTTGTGAAAAAGATGAGTTCTATAAAGAATAATTTGGATATGTTTTTCAATCCGAGAAATGTGGCGATTGTGGGAGTTTCAAGAAATACACGTAAATTTGGACATGTAATTTTTAAGAACTTTTTAGAATCAAGCATTAATGCAAATATTTATCCCGTAAATCCTAATACTGACGAAATTCTGGGAAGGAAATGTTATAAATCTTTGTTAGAAATTCCAGGACAGCTTGATCTTGTGATTTTAGCTGTGGCAAGTCGATATGTTTTAAATTCAATGAGAGAATGTGCCGAAAAAAAGGTGCGAGGTGTAATCATAATAGCGGGAGGATTTTCTGAGATTGGAGAGGAAGGGAAAAAATTAGAAAATGAAGTTCTAAAAATCGCAGAACAAAATAATATTAGAATAATTGGACCGAATGTTATTGGAATTTATGATCCGTATTCAGGAGTAGATACTTTATTTTTACCCAGATATCGCTTGTTACGTCCTAAAAAGGGGAGTATTGCTTTTATCAGTCAATCAGGGGCATTCGGTTCTGCCTTGTTGGACTTTGCCGCGTCTCGTGGAGTAGGAATTTCAAAATTTGTAAGCATCGGGAATGCGATTGACATAGATGCAATCGATATCTTAGAATATTTAGAACAAGATCCGAATACACAATGTATAATGATGTATTTAGAAGGAATAAAACCTAAGGAAGGGCGGGAATTTCTTAAAATTATTAGAAGGATTACGTTAAAAAAGCCAATAATATTACTGAAAGGAGGGTTAACACCGCAAGGGCAAAAGGCAGCGGCAAGTCATACAGGAAGTATATCCTCACAGATTGAGATCTTACAAGCAGTAATCAAACAGACAGGTGTTCTTCAAGCAGAAGATGCATTACAATTATTTGATATGGCACGAATTCTCGCTGCAAGTCCCTTACCAAAGGGAGAGGGTATAGCGATAATCACAAATGCAGGTGGATTTGGGGTTTTAACTACTGACCAACTCGTGAAAAAAGGCTACAATTTAGCTAAATTAGATAAAAAGACCATTGAAATACTGAAATCTAGAATGCCAGCTGCCGTAATTGTCTCAAATCCCACAGATCTAGTTGGAGACGCCGATACAGAGCGTTATAAAATCGCATTAGATACGATTTTAGCTGATCCAAACGTTCATGTGGTTATCGTGATAATCTTACTTTCGCTATCTTACGTTGAAAGCGATATTATTGACGTAATTAACGATGCACGGGTGCGTTCTGGAAAACCTATTGTCGTTACAACGATAGGAGGGGATTTTACACGGATTATGGTCCGAATGATGGAGGAGAATCAAATTCCGACCTTCCCCAATCCTAAAAGAACGGTAGATGCTGTAAAAGCATTATTAGATTATAAGGATATTTGTGAACGGAAAGAAGAATGTGATTTGGTTTAAATTAACTTGAACTAAAAAAAGAAAAAAAGAATTAAACAGAATGAACGCAAATATTTTCCGTAGTGGCTTGAAATAAGCGATTTTCAAAATAATTTTGAATTACTTGGCGGACGATACCATTTCCAATGTAGACAGGAATTTTTTCTTTCTGTAATATTTCAAAGGGACGTTTACCTATTTGTTGCACAATGACTATATTAGCTCCTGCTTTTTTCAATTTTAAGATGGGAATTCCACAATTCAAATGATCCTTATTTGGGATTAATTCAACTTTATTAATTCCATACCCATAATTCTTCGGAACTATTTCTACAATAGTAAAAATATCACATTCGCCAAAATGGCTTGAAACCTTTGCATTTAATCCGCCAGGGAAATCTGTAGCAATCGCAATTCGCATAAGATCCATCCTTTCTCCTTATTTTAAATAATTTATAGACTTTGTCCAGCACCTCGACCGCGACCGAAACCACCACCACGCCCAAAACCAGGGCCAAAGTTCGTAGAACCTCTACCCATTCCACCGCCACGTCCGCGACCACCACGGTGGCGTGCGCCTCTATCATCAGGGTGCCTATGAATATTCGTACTTCCGCAATGAGGACATCTATCTGGGCGAGGTGTTCCGTAAGGAATGCTCCAATCTCTGTTGCAGTCGAAACATAAGAATCTACGTTGTGTCATCACTTTATCACCTCCATTCACTCATGTTCGAGTTTCGAGGATTTTTTCTATACATTATGTGCATATGCACATATTTAAATTTTGTGCATTATCACAAAAATACTGTTTCCCAAATTTTTTTCATTGAAAAAATAGTATAACATATATAAGATCAAATAGCGATGAGATAGAATGCAAGCAATTTCTCATTTTCTTGTAGGGATCATTCTTCAAATGGTTTTAATAGAAGTTTTTATGCCATTTGGGGTGATTTTAGGAATGATTTTAGTTATTTTTTTGGCATTTTTCTCACATTTTTTGGTAGATAGTTTTGCAAGAATGACATATCATTTGAAAGAAGCCCAGCCTCAAGACAAATTTTGGGTAGGTTACCATATCGTTATAATTACTGCAGCAGCAATTGTCTTAATCTATTTCTGGAAGCCGTATTGGCTCGGGATGGGAGCAGCAGTCTTAATTGATATTTGGGATTGGGGAGTAATTCGTGGAATTCGGAAATTGAAAAAAGATCCCTTATGGGCAGAGAGATACGAAATTCATCCCTTTATTGATAAGTTTAGGACAAAATTTTTCTCATGGCTACCTGATTGGAACGAAAAACGGTATGGAGTGGTACCAGAGGCAATATTAATTATCCTGCTTTTATTACTAATTTATTTACTATTATAACTAATATCGAGTTAAAACATAGAGAGACAAGATAAGCGATGAAGAAACGCGAATTTTATACGGTAGTAGTGTTTATCGTCATCGCATCGTTAGATAACGCGGCACTCGCGTTAATACCTGCGATAATACCTAGTATAGCTGAGGGAGTACATGTTTCTCCTGAAATGGCAGGGATTATCTCATTTGCCGTGGCAATTGTAAATTTCATAACAGCAGTTACGAGCTTTTTTTGGGGATATTGGGGAGACAAGTATAGCAGGAAAAAATTATTGATTTACGGTACTATTCTCTGGGTTATTTTCATATTTCTAACGGCATTTGCCCAAAATTTCGCGCAGCTCTTCATTTATCAACTCTTAGCAGGGGTTGGCTTGGGTTGCATTGCTTCTGTGGGATTTAGTGTGATTGTAGATTTTGTTTCACCTCGGCGCCGCGGACTTGCCCTCTCGCTTTGGGGAATGAGTCAAGGGGCAGGGGCGGCAATGGGATATCTGATGGCGGTAATATTTAATGTTCAGTTCGGTTGGAATGCTTGTTTTTGGATTCTTAGTGCGATTACAGTTGGGTTTGTCATAGCATACTTTTTTACAGTTGAGCCTGAGCGTGGAGCTACTGAAGAAGAACTGCAAGACTTGTTTAAATCTGAAATGACATATGATTATCGAATTAATCGGGAGGATTTGCGTTATATTTTAAAAATCAAAACAAATCGATATTTAATTTTACAAGGACTCTTCGCCCAAGTCGGTTGGGGAGGCATTCAGCTCCTACCAACAGTATTGACATTCAAAATCATGGCAACGGGCGTGCCTGAAGCACCTGCGGAGGTCATAGGTCCTTTCTTAGCAGGTATGTTTCAAGTTGGTGGAGTATTTTCCATCTTATTTGGGTGGTTAGGAGACAGATACCAACGCAAGACCTTAAAAGCACGATCTCTTATCAGTGCAATCGGGGTTTTTCTAGGAATTCCTCTATTAATTGCCATGGTTCTCATTCCATTTCAACTTACAGGAGTGCCTAATACAGATAATCTAACCGAGATTATAGGATACGTGAATAATTTATTTTTCACAAATCCTCTCTTCCTTTTAGCCTTCATACTAGCATTATTTGCGGCGATTTTTTCTTCAGCAGATGCCCCGAATTTTTTCGCGCTCGTAGGTGATGTAAATCTTCCCGAACACCGAGGTACCATGTTTGGGTTTTCTAATTTTATCAATGGTATTGGGCGGGCGGCGGGACTTGTTGTCTTACCTACCTTGCAATTAATGCTGGGGACACAAATTTGGTACTACTCAGCTTCAGGACATTCATTCCTATTTGTCTTGTCTTTAGATATGTCTTGGATTTTAGCCTTCATTTGTACTCTTCTTTTTTTCATTCCAACCGGTATCTGTTATTACTTTTCAGCCCGTTCTGCACCCACAGATATCATGCGAGTAAAGGAGATACTTGCTAAACGCGCTCAAACCGAGCTTGAGCACCATAAGGTAGATTCAGTTATTGCAGGAGAAAAAGTTTAGAAAAGGATGATATAGATGGATGATGACACTATTGAGAAGTATTATAAAGCGGGAAATATTCTTGCCACAGCTTTAAAGAAAGCGAAAGAAAAAGTCAAACCAGGAGTAAAACTAATTGAAATTACCCAACTAATTGAAGATGAACTAATACGAAAGAAGGGCTATTCCCCAGCATTTCCATTAAATATCGGAATTAATGAAATAACAGCTCATTATGCCTGTCCTCCAGGAGATATGACAGCATTCCCAGAGGAAGGGGTCGTAAAGTTGGATGCAGGAGTTCATATTGAGGGATATACCACAGATATGGCTGTATCAGTTGGATATGGTACTGATAAGTATCAGGTACTAATTGAAGCAGCAGAAGCAGGGCTCGAAACTGCTATTAAAACCATTAAAGCAGGAGTGCGCGTAAAAGAAGTAGGAATAGCCGTTGAACACACCATCCGAAGTTTTGGAGTACGACCTATTAGTAATTTGTCAGGGCATTTAATGACACAATTTCAACTTCATGCGGGAGTATCAGTTCCTAATGTACGTGTTGAAAATGCGTCGTCATCTTATCGATTTAGAGAAGGAGATATTTTTGCGCTAGAACCTTTTACAACCTACGAATCGGCTGCGGGTTACGTGAAAAATGGAAAAGAGATATGTATTTATTCTTTGATAAAAAGGAAAACCCGAAATATGCCTTCTCAAGTCACCCGTTTAATTAACCGAATTTGGGGGGAGCGGCGCACGCTTCCTTTCTCTTTTCGATGGTATTCGCAACTCCCTCAAGCAATCTTGAATAGGTTAGAAAGTCAAAAAATTCTGCATGGATATCCTGTGCTCATCGAAGCAAGTTTACAACCGGTTGCACAAGCAGAGAAAACGATTTTAGTTCAAAGAGATGGATGTGAAATTATTACAGAAGAATAGGAGAATCCCGAGGATCATTAAGTTTTAAGGCGTAAAATGGTATCGATCGGGTCTAATTCCTCTTTATGAATCCTAATAAAAATTACATCGGTTCCCGATTTAAATGGAATATCAATTCCCTGAGGTTCTATTAGGATTTGCTGAATATTTGGCCATCGTTTTTGTTTAAAAGATACCTGTATTTCTGCATTTTTTATACCGAAATTTATTAAATGAATAAGATAATCAGAATCCAATCTTGCACCAATAGTTTTAATCGATTTCGTGTCTATTTTAATTCCTGGGACTTTTTTCCCTTTGTATTTTAGAGGAAAGGCTTCGCGAAATAAGTTTCGGCGGGGATGATACCACCTCCCCAGCTGTTCTATTTGTCCCACAATTTCAGGATAAAGGGAACCATCCATTTGGGATGCCATACCATAAACGGCTTTACCTCCATTAGCCATGATAATTGCAGCCATTCGGATAATTTCAAGTGGATTTGCTCGAGCCTCCATTATATCCCACTCTAAAGCGGCAGGACCGATTAGTTCCCAAGGGATTTTAGAATTTCGATATTTATTTGCTCTCGACCAAGCCATTTTGAGATTATGGAATTCTGCAGTTAGATAATGGGACCATTTCAAGTCCCAACCCAAGCTATTATTGAAAGTCAGAATAATATTTGGGTATTTTTCCTTCATAAAATCCATTATAATCGATGCAGAGCGATCCATATCCAATTGATACCAATCCATCCATAATCCATCGGGATTATAATTTTCAACTAGTTCGATGAGTTGGCGTAGCATATACCGTTCATATCTCCTAGGATCCAAATGAAACCTATGTAATCTAATTTGATCGAAATATTTAGCTCTTTTTTCTTTCTTTTTAACAGGAACTTTTGCGTTATAATATCGAAAAAGAAGCCAACTTCCGAACGTAAGTATAAGATCGAGTAAGAGCACAAACGGCTTGCTCCAACGTCCATAATCAAGATGTGAAACCGTTGCACATCGAAGTGGCTGAATTTCATCAAACATAGGATTATGATCAAAAATAGATGAGTAATAAAACATAAAAGGAATTCCAGCCTTTTTGCTTTCCTCAGCAAATTGTTTCCCGTAATCGACAGGGGTCTTCCAATCGGTCAATTTTGTATTAAAGTAACAGATCCCATCATGCCATTTAATTTCCATGATATGATAATCAACTTTGGCTTTCTCCTTAGAAAATGCGATCCAATCTTCTATTTTACAGAAAGGACCATTAAATCTAAAATTCCCCTCTTTATCCCTCATAGAGGCATTAAATTTATCAAAATTGCGATTCCAACGCCAACCTGGACGATGTTCGATTTGAAACATGATTCCTAAACCAGGTTTTCGCCACCAATCCTTATCCATTCCTTCCATTGACATAAACTTCTTGCCCCAATAAAAAAATCTAAAAGATCTATAACTGAAACCAGTTATAAAAATTATATAGAAAAAAAGAAGAAGAAATTATTCAGCGCGTCGTTTATCAATAAATAGTTTAAGAATGGCAATCAAGGAGAACCCTATGCCCAGGAGGAGGAATCCAAATTTGAGAGTTGCGCAGATTGAGGCAAGCAGTGGGGCTATACTTGAAAAATTGGTGGGATTGTTAAGCATAATAATCAAATTAACATTTTCTATGACATCAAAAAGACCAGCAATAATAGGGGCAAGTGCACACAAGACTCCAACAGTCTGCCAACGTTCTTTTAATTTACGCGCAAGTAAAAGATTTAAACTCATTATAAGTAAACCATATGAGATAATATAGAGGAAATCTAAATACGTGCCTTGTAGAACTAATAAACGAAGAGCTGGACCCCATGCAGCTAGAATTATTATTGCAGTTGCTTCATTGAAAGCAAATTCAAAATCTAAGATTCCATATCCAGATGCAATTTGTAAAGTGGTGTTTTGTAGCTGGAAAATAATAGTCAAAATAGTGAATATAATCAATGTAATGATTATTACGATTTTTAACGTTTTTTCGCTTAATGCATCCTTAAATTTCTGCAACATTTTAAATCACTTTGCAAAGAAAGTCTGTTAATAATGAAGTATAGTCGCTACTTTATAAATAATTTAGCTATGATTGAGAAGAAAATTCAGTAATTGATTCCCTGCGGTCTCAAGATTTCCTGAATTATCAATTACAAAATCGGCAGATGGGTAAGTCTGATTTTGACGAGCTCTTTCGATGCGTTCTTCTAAATCCTTTCCTTGTTCGCGAGCACGAGCGCGAATTCTCGCTTCGGTTATATGAAAGGGAACATATACAAAGATGACATAGACGTTTGGGAATTTAGTCCGCGCTTCTTCGACAATTTGGCGGCTCACATTCACTAATACAGAACGCCCTTGAGCTAGAGCAGTTTCTATCTCCTTTGGAATGCCGTAATGTATATCATAACTTTTCCACTGCATACTAAAAGCGCCAGTTTCAGCTAACTTTTGGAATTCAGCCTCTGAGACGGATTTAAATTCCTCTGTTTCTGGAGAGGGCGGTCTTGTGATTACACGAGTGGGAACGAGAGGTGGGACTTTATTCTTTGGCCAATTTTGAAGTGCCCATCGAATAAGAGAATCTTTCCCGGATCCTGAATTACCAATTAATAAAAAAAGTGATCCCCTCTTCGGTTTTTTGTTCATGGAATCAACCTAAGATATAGCTAATTATTTAGGCTTAAAAAGATTTTATCGAATAAAAAAAATTTACAATAGTATTCAAAATTTTCAAAGTTATTGTTTGTTAAAATGAACAAGAGTGATTAAATTGCCGTCAGATTCTGTGGTTTTACCTGCAGTTAGAGTGTCAAAGAGATTATGGAAATATCTCGAGAAATTAATGGAAAAGAAATTATTTTCTAATAAAGCAGAGTTAATAAAAGAGGCACTAAGAGAATATGTAGAAAATCATAAGAATGAAATAGATATTGAAACGTTTAATAGTGTTGATTCAAGATTATTATTAAAGGAAGAGAGGATATTAGAAAAAAGGCGAGAGGATGAATTATTTGAG
>SUPS01000172.1:2613-8802 GCA_005191415.1 Candidatus Helarchaeota ASGARD archaeon Hel_GB_A | reverse complement strand
TGTTATGGGATTCTGAAAATTATGGCTTTTATGATATATTTCAAAATGATAGTGCCAACCTATCTAAGAATCCTTCCATCCAAGCTACTGCAATTTATTCATTTACTTTATTAGAAGACACAAGCAATATTGAATTCTCAATAAAAAATTATACAATTGCTACCATTAATTTGATCATTGAGAAATTTTGGGATTCTATCTATGGTGGTTATTATTATAATTATACTCCAGAAGGCGTTTCTATATCTTCTGAAAAGTGGATAATCGATCAGGTATGGGTTCTGTATGTACTAAGTTATTATAGTTCAAATTGTTCTATTCTTACAAATATAGAATTTGCTATAGGATTAGGCTTAATCTGTTTTTTAGGAATTTTTATTTATTTCAAATCCAAAAGACATTTATATACTTCTTAAAAGGATAATAGAATCGGATATGGAGTAAATACCATATCGTATTTATATTATATTCAAAAAAATGTTAAAGATAAGCAAAAGAGCGTGGAAAAAATGGAAAATAACTATCGAGAAAAATTAAAACATCGGGGAAATCACAGAAAGTTTTTCATTATAATAACTATTTTAATTTTTATCTTAATTGGAAATTTCTTTTTAATATCTAGACCGATTAAAAATAAAGAGATTGCTGTAAAGAGCTCTACTACCCCTTCATCTGGAGATCAATTGATGGCGAATGAACTTCCTAATTATCCATCTTTAACAGGGGCTGGAACTACAAGGATTGGGCAAGAGAGCCTTTGGGGGCGATGGACTACTTCTCAAATAACAGCTGATTACAGTTTCGCAATTGACTTACCAGGAACTACTAATTGGTATGGCACTCGATTAGATGTTAGTATTGGAGATATCCGAGAGACGCAAGACTGGATTACAAATGGAGATTTTAGTAGCGGTAGTCTTAGTCCTTGGGTTAGCTATATTGATGATGCTAATATTGTAACTAATGTGGATGCAACTCACGGAGATGTTAGTCATGGTAAATCGGCTTATTTTAGGTTTACATCACCGACAACAATTTCTTTATCACCTCCTCAATCTTCTTTGGATATCGCAGATAATACAGGAGATGTAGGTGGTACTACGCATTGGTCAGATAACGGTAATAGTGGAATTGTGGGTACAGTGGTATCATGGGTGAATGATCGTACAACTGGAATAAATAGTGGTGGTACAAACAATAGAGATGGCGCATACAGGTTTTACATTTCTGATCAAGAGAGTGCTGAATCAAGTCAGGTATATACCGCAACATTTACATGTACTTATACTTATTCTTTCTATGATTTCCCTGTAATGAGTGCTTCACTTCAATTTTCATATCGATATCAATCAGATGATTTCGATCAAGGACCACCTTACGGACCAAATAATCAATATGATGGTGATTACGATAAATTCACATTTTATTATAGTGTCTATACGGAAACTGAATCGATAATTGATCAAGAAGTTATGAGTTGGCAAGCAGTTGGTGCAGCTGACCCAGGGGATTCGGGGTGGATTACTAGTCCAAATTATGATCTAAAAACAGCCGGACTTTTTCAATCAGATATAGGAGGTACCAATTTCCGAGTAGTTTTTAAATTAGTAGTTCAAATGGATGTAGATGATGGAAAAACAAAAAAAACTCATACATGGTGCGATGATGAATGGGTAGATGACAATAATGAAGATAATGATTATTTGAATTTCTATATAGATGGAGTAGAACTAACAGTCACCACACCTCAAACCTTTGGTAATGATGTAGATCCCTCTATCACCTTATATGATAGTAATTTCGACCAACGAGAAGCATGGCAAGCTGATTTATGGTTCGATATTTGTATTGAGAATGGATTCTTTATTGGAAAATCTAGCATTGATGATGCGATGTATCTAGATATAATAATAAATAATCAATCGGCACATACATTCTCTTTGAAAAATGTATTTGGAGAAGGTTGGACAAATAACTTTCAATTAGACTGGGACACTTATCTAATGAATGATTTTATTGGGATCTACCCAGGCACACTTACTGTCAAGTTTTGTATTAGATTTACACAGCAAGGGTGGTATGCTAGTGGAAGCTCAAAATCAATTTGGCTAGATAATATAGAATTAATTATAATGAGTAGAGTGGATGCAAATAAAGGAGGATTACAGTTTCTAGATGATGCAGCTCATGGAAATCAGGTATTATCTTGGAATTCTACTGCTGTCGGCTCGAGTTGGTTATCTTATACCCGCTATGGAAGTGCAAGATGGCAATCTGATGGTAATCCTAGCACCTTTACATTCCATAAGACTACCTCCGCAACGATTCTGGTTCTTAATGTGGAGATCAAACTCTATGCTACAACCCTCTACCCTTCAATTACACCTCAGTTTTCCATTGCAACAGATGCGGATGGAAGGGTTGAAACAGTCGATTGGACAATTACCCATAATGTCCCTAATATCTATACACCAGATGGGGTAATAAACACATGGAACTACAATCTTACGATTCCCTCTATTCCAGCATGGACAGCCACGGACTGGGATGTAGTAAGTATTGTAGATGCGAATAACGATCCAGTCTATTGGGAAGAAATACCAGCAGGTGGAGGATTCAAGAATATAAGTATCTATGAAAATGATAAGACGGCAACCGCTGAGGGGACATGGACGATTTCTTGTCAATCACCCAATAAAATTACGTCTTTTACGGTTGTCGATAAAGATGATACAACCACGTGGGAATATTATCCCGGTTACAATAATAGATCCAGAATTAAATTTTCAACCGGACAAATGTATAGTGATGATGCAAATATTTCATTATTCTACTTGTATCCAAGTGGCACACCTGTAATGACACCAGATTATTATAATAGTTCAATTTTACCGAATACAGATTATACAGGATCAGGATCCACTCCTTACTGGAATATTCCGATAACAGCCGAGGCTAGCAGTAATTATGTGGCAATGGTAAAATGGATAGATAATGGTTCTGGATTTGTGGATGAAATTGGCTATGCTGCTCATTACATTCAGATAAAAAGAAATATTACGATCGGTTCTATCAACTTCAATCACGGAGGCGACACTTCAAACTATGTGATTACTGGTGAACAGTTGGATATTAGCATAAATATTATAGATCCCTTACTTGCATTTTTTCAGGAATTTGATGAGGCGAATATCACCTTCTTCTACCCATTGAAATCAAATCCGTTTCAAATAGGAAATACGACACTTTCATTGACCAAAGAACTCAATACATATGTTTATCATCTTGATACAGATGGAGATGGCGAACCAGGTCAGTGGCCAGTCACAAATGCGTGGATGGGCATGACAGGAAACATAACATTCAGGATAAACTTGTACGCAGAAAGTACTTTTCTCAATGGGCATTATGAATACTATTCTCTTTCTGGCTGGTTCCATAATATTGTAGATGTTAAGTATGAGAGCATAGATCTAACGAATGCAGACGATCCAAAAAAGGGAAGTGTTCAGGAACAAGGTTCATATTTGCTGTTAAATGTTTCATTAGAAGATCAAACATATGGACACCAAGATGCGAAAACTCAGATCCCCGGAGGGTCTTTAATCAATAATAGGACTTTCGGCACACCTATCCCAGACTTATATCCGCCTTATCCTCAACCACGCGATGGAATCGCAGATACATGGAATGGAACAGTAAGAATCCAATGGGCGATTATCGAGGACAATTTATCCAGTTGGACAGGACCTTCAGGTAATCCAAACTTAGAAGAATATAAGTGGAATGGGACATTGACACAAATAGAAGGGGAACCAAATCTATACTCGGCTATGATTAAGATTCCGAATGATGCGTATATTTCAGCAACTCATGGCACTTATTATATGAACGTAACTACCACTTTCTTGGAAAATGAATGGGGATGGATGGTAGAGCCTCTATCAACAGTCCTGTCATTTACTGTGGAGGAAGCAAAAGGATTTGAAACAGATATTGATCGTGACCCCGATATAACACCTACTTACTGGTGGAAGAACAGCTCACGAGGATTAACAAGATTATGGATTCGATACTATAATTCAACTAACGGTTTTGGGTTTAACTCAACATTTCTGAATAATGTTGATAGTTGGTACGTAAAATCGTATGCATTAGGTTACTTTTCGGGTTTACCGGAAGGGATTTTTGGACGTTCATGGAATCCAATCTATTGGAACCATTGTAAAGCCGGTACTTTGATGCCAGATGGAGTTACACCAGATCCGCATGCAGAAGATCCGCACAATAATAATACGTGGGGATGGTTCTACCATGATTTCAATTGGACAAAAATTAAATTGCCATTAGCATCTTTTGACAATCCACCAACGGATCAAGAAATTCAAATAGGAATTACAGCGGATATAACCAATGAAACTGAATATCAAAAGAAAAGTGTTACGTTTGTTGTCCATATAAAACCAAACTCTGTTGAATTAAATGTACTGTTGAAATATGAGGGGAATCCTACGTTTCTGGATGAAAATTACTATGGTATAGAGAACATGACACAGAAATATTATTGGGGAGATATATTGAATTTTACCGTGAGTGCAAACGACCAAATTGAAAATACTACAGTATCAGATATTCTTCTTCGTTATAGGCTTCAAAAAACATTAAGTTCATTTACTATAACAGGCTGGGTAAATGAAACCAATCAACAAGGAGTATATACGGGTATTCTGAACACAAGCGATCCGAATTTAGGATTAACAGCTGGAACATATGATCTTTGGATAGAAGGGATTAAACAAAATTATTCTATTAATGTCCTGCATGATTTAATCGTTTTGAATGAAAGAGATACGCGTCTTCGTCCCGAAAAAATTGCAGGAGTGTTCCTAGATTCTGCAGTGGCTGATTATGGAAGGCTAGGGGAAATTCTTGACATTAATAAGGGTAAGGGATTTGACCCGCGTGAAACCTACCGAACAGTTCCAAATCAAACACTTTATATCAACGTATCTCTTTTTGATAATTCACCGCGTAATGGTGGAGATATACTTGATGCAAATATTAGATGGGTCTTGAAGAAAGGCGTAGAAATTAGATTATCAGGTTGGGTAAATACTTCAGTTAACGGGATTTTCTGTATTACTATTGATTTACACAATTTTAGTTTTGACATTTCAGAATATGAATCCAAATTTTCTCTGGTAATAATACCATATAAATACAATTATGAATCAGATGATGATGAAGGATACCCCGGAGGAAGCTATTGGGATTTCGAGATCCGGATAGGATATCGTCCTATTGCTTTAATACCGATTACACCTATTTCAATGAGTTACAGTCAAAGTAATTGGAAATGGCACCCAATTCGATTTGCAGCGATGGATTTGATTTCAAGAGAAAATATATCAGGAGTCAGGGTAGATTGGCGAATTATTGGAACCGATCTTAGTGGCATATGGATGGAAGAGTATGCACCAGGTTATTATCAAGTAGTATTCGATACATGGCCCAGTCTATTCAGTTGGATTAAAGAAGGAATATATCGACTGGAAGCTGAAATCGTATTTGTGCCTGGCGGTAACTATGGAATTACAACTACACCAGACTGGTATGGCATACCAAATTTACATGGTTCTAATGGAATTATATTAGTAGTGGAATCAGAAGGATTCTTAGGACCTCTTTCAGTATATTTCTACATTATATTAGGTGTTGTTGGTGCAGTAATTGGTGCTTACTATTCTTATAAGAGCTATAAATTCTTGACAACGCCTTATGTGATTCGCAAGATAGAAGAATCGATCGATAAGATATCAAAAGACAAGAAAGTTGCAGCGGGTGTCATGAAATCACGGGACCATTTAATTTTCCTCGAAGCCACAGAATTATTGCGCGTTGTTGGAGTTGCTTTGAAACCACCTCCCGAAAAGAAATTGCCGCCTCCGATTGAAAAAGTCGCTAAGATTCCAGAGGAAAAAGTGGAGAAACTTCCTGAAATTCCTATCGATATTATTTCTGCGGAACTAGATAAAGCAGGTGTCCGACCAGAAGAGAAACCAATTCTAATGCAGCAGATAGCAGAGCTAGATCCATTAGATAAAAAGGAATTTCTCGAAAGTTTAATAGGTGAAGAGCGCTTTAAAGAATTAATAGAGGAACTTAAAACAAAACAAGAATTAGAACCAC
>SUPS01000172.1:0-2603 GCA_005191415.1 Candidatus Helarchaeota ASGARD archaeon Hel_GB_A | reverse complement strand
AGCTAAAATAGTAGATATTAGTTTTTTAGAAGCGAGAAACAATTATTTTAGTAACTTTTCGGAATATCGTGTCGCGTTCCAATTTGTCATTATAATTGAAAATTGACCCATTAAAATTCACGTAACGAACCACTTAAATTTTTAATAATACGATAATAGGTACGGTATTAATACCTCTCCCAAACTAAAATAACTAATTTTAAAAAAATATGGGAGAATTATGAAGAATTACTAATAGGAGAATAAAAGAAATGGAAAGAGAAACAGCAATTGATTTCAAAAAATTGACAATAAATTCTACAGATTCTC
This sequence comes from Candidatus Helarchaeota ASGARD archaeon Hel_GB_A, assembly GCA_005191415.1. GTDB lineage: Archaea > Asgardarchaeota > Lokiarchaeia > Helarchaeales > HEL-GB-A > HEL-GB-A. The sequence continues at coordinate 2,294 of SUPS01000172.1, read as the reverse complement.
GAGTTCATCAAGATTCTACAAATTGGAGGTTATCATCATGGCAATAGGAAGGATACGAGTTGCTTTAATAATTATTCTCTTTGTAGGATCTACGACAGTCCCTGTACTTATGGAAACATCTATCGTTCCTATGATAAATCTATTGAACTTCGTACAGGATTTTGTCGAGGTACAAAATGATGAATTGGTTGTCCACTATGATAAATTGCTCAACAGCATAAAGAGAATAGAATGTTTGACAGATGAGAGTAGCGAGAATCAAACAGTTATTCAGATAACGATTAATGTCACCAATAACGACCCTTATTGGTTTGATATGTTAATTCCTGGGATTGATATGACAGTTTATTGGAAAGCTGGACTTCCATACGAACTTGAGAAACAAACTGTGCTGGGATGGGTTGAATCTGATGTCAACAATCCAAACTGGAAAAAAGAACCGAATTATTATCAGGATGGAAATGGGCGACGTTGGACCCGAGTTCTGGGAATTAAAATTAACCCGTTGCGGATTCATCCACAAGAAGAAAAAGATTTGCAAATAAAGATTTATTTATATAATGACGAATGGGATCGGGGTAAATCTAATGCTCTTGGACAAATGATAGGAACTATATTGAGAACAAAGAGCACCAAAGATCTTTATACTAATGAAACACTCATGCATATTTCTGGAACAGCGTCCTTAGATGTACCTTTAAGTTTTCCGTTAAGTTTAGATGTAGGACTAGATCTCTCAAGTTTTCTCAACCTGACTGAATTATTAGGGGGGTTAGGGGAACCCGCCGGAGCTGGGGCTGGCAATGGAGAAGAGCAACCTAACTTATTCGATCTTCTTTTCGATGTTCCATTAAATATCTTTGATATTCAGAATTACAATGATTCAAATGGAAATTTTAAAAGAGATTATTCTGGCATAGATAATGAAACGAATATGAAAATCTGGACAGAAGATCTCTACCAACACGGGGCAATATCAGCTTATGTTTTCATGGATCTAAAAGATCAATTGGGAATGAAATCATTGAATATAACCTTATTACAGAGTAGTTATAATCCGGATGATGCCGATGTCAATAAAACTTGGCATCCTGAAATTGCAGGTTCTCCAATACCGAAAGAAACGGTAACAAATCAGCTCTTTTTATATATACCAGAAAGCAATTCACTTCATAACCCCGATTGGGGCAATAAAATCTTTGGATTGCTTGGATTTACAAGTGATCAACGCTTAATAGATTATCCGACACAGGCTGGTGACTTTGGTGATGGGAATATAATTGCAGGGGGAACCTTGCGTTTAACAGGTGATCTCAGAGAGAATGCTAGTTTTTCCGTTGGCGATGGACTAGGAGCCCTTATAACGCAAGCTGTTGAAGGAATCCTGCCAATTGGAATTTTTGGATCTATTGATCTTAAGTTTAATGATATGCCACTTTCGATCTGTCTTGATCTTCCATTAGAAGTAAATTTAACTAGTTTACTAAGCGATTTAATGGGCGGTGAAGAAGAAGAAGGTGGTGGCGGAGATATTTTCAGCATGCTTATGGATTATATGGGGCTGAAGACAATATTACTGAATGGGATTGCTTTTGATACATGGGACTCCATCCTTCAATTGAATTTTTCAGCAGATCTCGATATGTTTTTGCCCTATGGAATTTACATGCCCTCTGATGTAACTTATGATGAAAATGGTGAAGCAGTTCCCTATCTTGGAATAGCAGGCGGGCCTATTCAAATCTTTGACGAATCGATACCAGATGATTTAAATGGACAGAGATTCGCCGTTGAATATACAGAAACACCCACAATCATAAATGGAACGGCACTCCAACTCTCACGCGGAAATGTAACCGAGATTGTACGTATTTTCAATGGTACTTCAATATATAATATTACACATGAATGGTGGGATGATGCACATCCGATTAAATATTTCAGTACTAACCCCGTATCTACTACAATATATGTAGATACAAGTGCTACAGGAGATCCATTCACGCAAGCCAACTTTACTGCCATTAAGGTAATTTATAAGAGTGCTGTTTGGAAAACTGATTGGTATAATGAGCATCTCATTATGAACATATCCTCTTTAGATAGCCCGACCTTAAAGGAAAGTCTGGCAAAATTAATGGCGACTATAGGAAAGACAGACCAAGGCGAAGGTGTTGCTTATACTTTTGATGATGATGAGAATCCTCTGACTCATCATGGAGATCTTCAAAAATTCCTACGTGACAATGGCGAACTTCCAAATGCAGACGATCATAAATCAAGTTTCCAACTAA
>SUPS01000008.1:25796-35804 GCA_005191415.1 Candidatus Helarchaeota ASGARD archaeon Hel_GB_A | reverse complement strand
TATAGTAAAAGATTGAGTAGATCTTCATCTCCAATTTTAAACTGCTTTGGGGGAGTAACATTTCGAATTTTTACGAGTTTTATGGCATTTTTTGGGCAATTTGATGCGCAAACACCACAGCCAATACAAAAGTCTTCCCGTATAAGCATATAATCATCTGATGAATCCGGTTCATTTGGCCAATGATGATATATTGCACCCATTGGACATTTTTTCATGCACGTTTCACATTTAACACATAGGTTAGCATCGATTTTTGGTGCAAAATTACTTGGAGTTACGCTTGTGACCTTATGGTTCTTGAAAGGATAAAGGGTTCCACAATGGCAACTACAACAATTACAAATAATCATAGACGAAACAGGACCTGATGTATTTACAGCATTATGGACAAGTCCAGCCTTCTCGGTTTCTTTTAGGAATTCAATTGCTTCTTCTTTGCTAAGTTTTTTACCAATGCCATGATCTAAAAGAAATTGAGCTGCCATACCACAGAACAGGCATCCCATTTCCGAGGATGCTATCGAGCAAGGTTCGCCCGTTAATTCTCCAATTTTTCTACAATCACACGGTTTTACCACCCATAAATCATTTTGATGTATCAAGTTTTCTACTAACTCGTAAGGGAGCACCTGAGGCTGCGAATCTATAGATTTATCAATTGTAATGTATTTTTCCTTGGATTCATAGGGAAGTAATGGGCGAAAAAGGGTAAAATTGGAATTCAGGAGTTGCTGTGGTAAGATATTATCAAAAATGAAGCGATAAATTTTGGCGATTTCGGTCAACTTTTCTTTTGTATCATTATACACGCTATAATAAAGTTCAAAAACACCTGGTAGAAGAGGTAAAAGACCGTATTGATTTCCCACCTTTAAAATCGTTCCCCTTTCTGCTAAACGATCTAAGATTGCTTTGACTTGCTCTTTCGGTAGCCCTGAGATTTTTGAGAGTTTTCGAGGGGAGAGCATTTTGCCAACGCCTTCGAAATAAGATAAAAGTTTAATTTCCTCCTCATTCCAGAGAAGCCTTAATAATTCATATATTTTTTTATGTTTGGGGGCATAGACAGGTCCTAACTTCAGTTTTTGCCTTACGATTTCATAATAATCGGTTTGATTCATTGTAATTGACGCCTTTGAAATTTAATTATAGAATTAATTCCTATATTCTTATTAAAAAGGTTATGGCTATACTCTTTTAAGTCTCACAATGAAATAGCGATTTCTAGCGAATTAAGAAGAAATATTAACCTTTAAATGGATAAAGAGGTTTTAAAAAGTAGAGATTTGATTCGATACATAAGGAGTTTAAGGTGAAGATTTGGTAAGAGAAAAAATTGCGCACGAGTATCTAGAGAATGAGCAAGAATATGATAAAAATCATTGGGAATTGTTTCGAAATCTACGATCCATTGCAGTTCCTATTTTGGAGGTTTTAAAAGCATTTTCCCCTTTACTCCATGGTTCAATTGCAAGGGGAGATATTACCCAAAATAGTGACATAGATATCATAATTCCGCATCAGATTCAAGAATTTCAAATCACTATGGCAATGAATTCTATTAATTATGAGCCTACAGAGCGCTGGGTGGTTCAGGCGACACCCTTATCTGCTATCAAAGGAGTTTTAGTTTTTTCACCGATTATTAGTATTACCTTTCCTTTAATTCCTTTCTATCCTCGAGAATATGAGTTCTATTACTTCGGAGGAGCGTTAACTCATGGTGATCTAATTCAAAATAAGGAGAAACGTACTCCAGGAATTAATAAACGGCTTCTTTTTATTAATCCTACGGATAAAGGACATAAGGAATATCGAGTAACAGAAAGTAATGCACATATTATTGCAAAAATTTTGAATATTAAAGTCGAAACGATATATGAACGAATACGAGTATTAGAACGACGGGATAAGATAGGTCGTACGGGGATTTTTAAAAAACGTCTGTTAAAACCATCGGAATCGTTTGGGCAGGTGTTAAAGGAAATTGCATCGACTGATCCCGCGTCGCGTCGGCGAATTAAAAGAAAAAAAATAATTTAAGGAGAAGTTTAGGCGAAGAGTGGATCATTGTTTTTTTTCGATTTATAGATGGTTATTAGAGCCAATAAAGTTAAGATTGAGAATAAGGTCGGCAAGAAGTGGAATCCAGGGATACCACCTGCTGAACCCAGATCTGGTAGAAAATCTCCATAGGAAAATGTGGATTCATCTGTATAAAATACATAAAGTCTAAATTTGGAGGATGATAACGTATAGCCCTCTGTATTTAATGCAGTGACAACCGTTTGAAGGGTGAGAATGGTGCCAGAATCTGTTGTAGGGAAAGTATATAGATATAATGAGCTCGGTTGCCAGGTCGATCCATCCCATGTATAATAAAGGTGAGCATGGCCAGATATTTGGTTTTGTAAAATATAACCACCGTTAGAAGAACTATAGAGAATAACGAAGTCTGGAGACATGTCATTATCGATGTCGATAGAAAAGCCGAAAGTATAATTTTCTCCAGATCGTGAACCTGCTCCTTGGAATTGTATTACGATATCGTTTCCAGTAATATTGACAGAAAGAATGTCTATCCAATCTATGTAATCTCCAGAGCCTTGAAATTCTTCAAGACTACCCGTATTATTCCAAGAAACATCATCAGCTGCGTCATTTGCAGGAAAAGTGGTAAAGGTTTGGTAAGTTAGTCCAAAAACTGGTAAAATGAAGAGTCCTATGCAGATAAGAGTAAGAAATACTCGTAGGTAAATTCTCTGAAATTTCATTTTTAGTTTTCCCTTCTTGTAGTAAGTAGTACTTATTTTCATGAGGAGTTATATTAGATTTTTTATACACGATTAATGGGAAATTATATAGGTTTTTTATCCACAATTGTATTATAAATTAATAGAAGTAAAAATTCTGAAATAAAGAGGAGTAAATAAGAGGGTTATAATGGGGGTAATAAGTTAGCAATCTCACATTCTTAGTTTTAATAAACTAAGATGGATTTTAAAGAAAGAAAGACGAGAGTTTTTAAGGTTAAAATTCTATAGATGATCTAAGGTAAATCAGAGATGGATTTCAATAAGAATTTCGTGAAGAATCAGGTATCACGGGAATTAGATGTGATATCTGCTGCAATGACCTCATATATCAAGGGCGTAATGATTATAGATAATGAAGGTAAGATTCTTTATGTAAATACAGCATTTTTAAGATTATTTGGATTCAGATCTAAAGCGGAAGTGATTGGTAGATCAGTAGATGAATTAGCTCCCAAAGAATTAACTCAAATACTGCTTAAAAGAGAAGAAATTCTTAGAAGAAAAGATAAAAAATCGGAAGATTTTCTAGTTTATGAGAAGGATGATTCCAAAATTTACATTAAAACTATTTTTTCAGTCGTGGTAAATCAAAAGGGAATTAAAATTGGTCATATGGTTGTTTTTGATGATATTACAGAACTTAAGCAATTAGAATTGGCTTTAAAAGATGCTGAAAAATTTGGGGAAAGTATAGTAGCAACGATTCGCGAGCCCTTATTGGTGTTAGATGCGAATTTACGAGTGGTTTTTGCAAATCGAGCATTTTATCAAACGTTTCAAGTTACACCTAAGGATACTGAAGGAAAGTTAATATACGATCTTGGGAATCGACAGTGGGATATCCCAGAGCTACGCGAATTGTTAGAGAAGATTCTTCCTGAAAATACTTCTTTTGATAATTATAGGGTGGAATATGATTTTGAATTCATCGGAAAGCGAGTAATGTTATTAAATGCACGACGTATTTACCATAATAACCATATCACACGGTTGATTCTTTTAGCTATAGAGGATATTACAGAACGCGTAAAAATAGAAAATGCGTTGAAAGAATCTGAAGAGAAAATTCGCAAGGCTTATAACCGAGCCGAATTTTATAAAGATTTATTATCACATGATATTTCAAATATTCTTCAAAGTATCTCGCTGACAATTGGTGTAATTCTCTCAGATCCAAATATTACTAGGGAACAGAAAGATGATATGAAAATTATAGATACTCAAATCGAACGAGGCGCAAAACTCATTGCTACAATTCAAAAATTATCAAAACTTGAGGAAAGTCCTGTAAAACTAGAATCTATAGAGCTTTGTGGAATTTTAAAACAAGCCATTAAATTCATACAGAACAGTTTTAAAGAAAAGGATATAAAAATTAAGGTAATTACACAAAATGAGAAAATTTTTGTTATGGCAAATTCTTTTCTCTTAGATGTTTTTGAAAATCTCTTACATAATACGGTAAAATTTAACATTAATTTCGTAATTGAAATTTCAATAAGAATTTTAAGCGTGCAAATAGAGGGGAAAAATTATATTCAGTTAGAATTTAGTGATAATGGCATTGGTATCTCAGATGACCGAAAAGAGAGCATTTTTCAAAGAGCCGATCAGGAAAATAAAAGCGTTCATGGTATGGGGAAAGGATTGTCTCTTGTAAAGAAAATAATAACAAGCTATAAAGGAAGTATTTGGGTGGAGGATCGTATACCAGGAGACTATTCACAAGGAAGTATATTTTTTTTACAAATTCCAGAGAAATGTTAAAATGATTTCAATATTTATTGTTGATGATGACGATTCAATTCGTAATTTATATCGCATCTTACTTACTAAAAAGGGATATAAAGTAATTGGATCGGCAGGAAATGGAGTAGAAGCCGTTACTATGTATAAAAAATTTCCAGAGAAACCAGATATTATTATCATGGATCATCGAATGCCGATCAAAAATGGAATTGAGGCAGCGAAAGAAATACTACAGGCAAATGGAAAGTCCAAGATAATTTTTGCTAGTGCTGATATTTCTGTGAGAGAGTTAGCATTTTCAATTGGAGTCATAAGTTTTAAATTAAAACCATTCAGTCCAGATCGATTGATCGAAAATATTGAGAAGGCAATTTCATTAAATTATAAAAATAGTTAAATAAAAAGAAATGAAAAAAAAGTTAATTCACATTTTATGGATGATCTTAGCAGTCACAATTTTCTGAGCTTCTAATTCTCGAATTTTCTTTTGAATTTCTTGAATAGCCTGTGGATAGACCTGCATGTATGGAGTTAAGGAGGTGAATTGTTCATCGCGACCAGTCATACTTATAGGAAGGCCTCGAGAATTAAAGTACATTGTATGTTTAGTTTGTTGAAGCTGTTGAAGATAATTCTTTAACCATTCAATTTGTTCATCAATTGTTTCCATTTTTGATAATAATTTTTCAATTTGTTCTAGATTGAAACCTGGAATTCTTTTATGACCTTTACCACCTTTTAGAAATTTCAAGACACGTTCTTGTCGCATACATCTAGAACTATATTCTGAAAATGAATCTACTAATGCTTCTTCAAGTCTTGCATTTAATTCATCTTCAATTTTTAAGTTATTTTCTTTGCAGATTTCTTTAAATAAGTCTAAGTATTTTTTCTTGACCCTTAATTGTATTAATTCTAGATCTGTATTCTGATTTGAAGCTACTTCTTGGGTTGGCATTTTTAAATCACCTCTTATTCGGTTAATTTCAATTTTATTTCATCTATTACTAGCAAATTAAACAAATCATAAAAAGAAATTGAAAGCTAAATTTTTTTGAAAAAGACAAATTTTGATGTCAAAATTTTTGAGAAAATCTAAATTTTTATGAAAAAGTCAAATTTTGATTTTAAAATTTTTGAGAATAAAATTTAACAAAATTTGAAGAGATTGTTTTAAATTTATTGAGAAAATTAGAACTTTGGATGTTTAAATTTAGATAAAATAGAAAAAAAGGTAATTATATTACATTTTATGAATAATTTGGCTAGTAGTTATCTTTTTTACTTCCAATTCTCGAATTTTCTTTTGAATTTCCTGAATAGCTTGTGGATAGACCTGCATGTATGGAGTTAAGGAGGTGAATTGTTCATCACGCTCAGTCATGTTTATAGGGAGTCCACGGGAATTAAAGTACATTGTATGTTTAGTTTGTTGAAGCTGCTGAAGATAATTCTTTAACCATTCAATTTGTTCATCAATTGTTTCCATTTTTAGTAATAATTTTTCTATTTGTATAAGATCGAAGCCTGGTTTCCTTTTACAGCCTTTTCCACCTTTTAAAAATTTTAAAACCTTTTCTTTATGCATACATCTGGAACTATATTTAGAAAAAGCATCAATTAGAGCTTCTTCTAGTCGGGCATTTAGTTCATTTTTAATGTCTAAATTATTTTCTTCACAAATTTCTTTAAATAGTTTTAAATATTTTTTCTTTATTTTAACTTCGATATTTTCGAAACTTTTTTCAGGATATATATATAATTGTTGTGAAGCCATGTCATTTTCACCTATTTTTTAAATTTTTTCATCTGATTAATAATTACAGAAAAAACTTTATTAAGAATTTGAAGTAAACAATTGTCAGAGAAAAGACAATAAAAATTTTCTAAAAATAAATTTGTCAAATTAAAATAAAATCGCAAGAAGCTCCTTAGTATATCTATTATAGGTCTATAATTATGTGGAAACAAAAGATATTGAGATTTTAAAAAACAGAATCGAAAAAATTAATTGGATAGTGTGATAGTGGAAAAAAAATTCAAAATTCACACCCTGAATAGAAGAATTGTTTTCAATCATATGCAAAATCTATTTGAAAGAACATGGTGAAGAGGGTGGTTTATTGGATATTTATGGTATATTAGCCCATCCATTACGACAAAAAATATTGGAAATATTAGATAAAGAAGGCTATGTATCATATTCAGATTTAATGGATAAATTGGGATTAGAAACTACAGGACAATTAAATTTTCATTTGAAAAAATTAGAGAATTTGATAAGTAAAGACAAAAAATCATATTATTTAACAGAAGATGGCAAACGAATAATTCAAATTATGGAATTAAATAGGCGAGTTTTAGCAGGGGAAGATTTAGAATCATTAGAGATGCGGAAGAGTGAAATAAATCGGGTAGGGGTAATTATTTGTGATTGTAATACAGAAATTTCAAGTGTAATAGAAATTGCTGCTTTAAATAATTATGTAAAAAAGATTCCAAGCGTTGTTTCAGTTAAAATTTTTGATACCCTTTGCCAAGAAAAAAACTTGAAGAAAATTGCAGACTGGTGTAAGGATAATTTTTTAAACAAGATTGTAATAGCTGCCTGCTCGCCCAAGTCACATCGCGTAATATTTGAACGAATTTTTGAGGGAGTAATAGATCATCCAAATATCGAGATTGCAAATATAAGGGAACAGTGTTGTTGGGTTCATCATGCATATCCGCGAGATGCATTAAAGAAAGCACAGATTTTAATTGAAGCAGCAGTGGAACGTGTAAAGATGCAAAAAGCAGTTCAAGTAAAAAGAGTTGAAGTAAGGAAAAGTGTGGCAATTTTAGGAGGGGGAATCGCCGGAATGACACTTGCATTGAATTTAGCTCGAGCAGGAATTAAAGTCTATTTAATTGAAAAATCTCCAACATTAGGGGGGAAAGTAGCGCGTTGGAGCAAGATTTACAGAATGGGAGATTGTTCGATTTGTTTTCTCTCGGAGTTAATAGGTGAATTAGTAAAGGAAGAAAATATTACCATTTATACAAATACAGAAATTGAAAACGTATCAGGAGAAGTAGGTAACTTTACTCTCAATTTAATCAAAAAGCCACGATTTGTAGATGTAACAAAATGTACAGGTTGTAAACAATGTACTTATTTATGCCAAATTGAGAAAAGTAATCAATATGAATTCAATCTGACTAATCGGAAACTCATCTATATACCCTTTACACAGGCTTATCCCTACGCAGCGGTAATCGATGAGGAAGATATAGATACCTGTCGGCAATGTCGTATATGCGAACGTGCTTGTAGTAATGCAGCCATTAACCTGGATCAAAAACCAGAAAAAATCCAAATAAAAGTGGGAGCAAAAGTACTGGCCGTAGGGACGAATTTATTTTCAGAGTTAAAACGTTATAATTATAATCCTCAAAAAGATATTATCATATCACCAGAATTTGAGCGAATGCTCTCAGCGGATGGTCCTACAGAGGGTAATATTGTAAAGCTGTCTAATGGTGAACCTCCTATTTCGATAGGAATCATTCAAGATGTAGGAGCGTCTCAATACTTATCGAAATTTGGAGATTTTGTGGCGCTCAAATATTTAGATGCAATAAATGAAAAATTACCGTTTTGTAAAGTAGATATTTTTTATCCTTTATCTAAATTAAAAGAGAAAGATGAATTTTTACTGAATCCAATGGACAAACGAGTTCATTACGTCAAAGAACTAGAAATCAAGGAAATAAATGGGCAAAAATTTGTTATCGCAGATGGAAAGAAGTATCCAACTGATTTAATTATACTTAACATAAATGTAGTTCCTAACAAAGATTTAAAGGAACTTCGAAAAGTTCTCGATTTCACCTTGAATGACATAGGATTTATGAGTGAAGAAACATTAGCATCGGGAGTATATGGTGCGGGATCCGTATTAGGGGCATTGGATTATAGCTCAACGGTCGCATCTGCGAATAATGTTGCCTTGCAAATAATATCGCTCCTGTCCCATGAATATTTGAGAGCAGAATCGAGTGGAATTGAGATCACTCATGAAAAATGTGGATTATGTGGACTTTGTGCAATGGCATGCCCTTATAACGCGATAGTAATCGAGAGCGACAAAGTTATTGTAGATAAATTTAAATGTAAAGGGTGTGGAACCTGTGCAAGTATTTGTCCTACAAAAGCAATTGAGATGAATATCGATAGTACAGAACAAATCTTGAAAACTATTGAAACGCTTTCTAAATTTAAACCTATGCGAGATCCCGCCACGAATGCTCCTAGTCCTAAGATTATCGCATTTTGTTGTCAATCGTGTGGCTATGCTGCGGCAGATGAATGCGGGTTGAAGAAAATTCCTTATAATCCGAATATTTTCATCGTCCAGGTTCCCTGTACCGGAAGGGTTGATACGTTATTCATTTTAAGGGCATTTGAACTAGGATTCGATGGGGTAATGGTTATTGGTTGTAAACGCGAATCATGCCGATATCTTGATGGAGTAGAAAAAGTAAAACGTAAAATAAGCTTAATACGTGATATATTTGGTTCTTTTGCAAGGAATAGATTGAAGAGAGCCTCCTTAAGTGCAGTAGAAGGCAATAAATTTGCAGAAATAGTTAATGATTTTTATGTAGAATTGGAGGAAGAAATTAAAAATGAAGCCTAAATTTTTAATTGCTACTTTATCATCCTGTAGCGGATGTATCGGGACTATTTTAGCATTAGATATTTTTGAAGAATTTCTTGAACGAGTAGAATTAGTATATTTTCCATTTTTAATTGATGAAACAGAAATCCAAGATACCGATATCGCATTAATAGAGGGATGTGTTTCAGAGGGAAAACAAGTAGATGTGTTAAAAGAGATTCGGAGCAAATCCAAAAAGGTTATTGCTCTTGGTACGTGCGCTAGTTTTGGAGGCATCTTAAGTCTTTCAACAGAGAAAGATGCAAGTCCAATAGCAGATTATATCGAAATTGATGGAATAATTCCAGGATGTCCTCCACCTCCAAAATTGCTAGGAAATTGTTTAATTAAATTACTTGAGAATAAGGATTTGGAACTGCCAGAAAATAATTTATGCGCGAACTGCCCTCTCCGCGGGGAATTAGAATTAAAATTTCGGGACCAAATTAACGACTTATTTCCAGAAGAAATTAACCAGAATGATGAAAGAACTCATTGCTTTCTAAGAGATGGGATTCTTTGCCTTGGACCTGTTACTCGAAATGGATGTGAATGTAGATGTATTGAATTTGGAATGCCTTGTGAGGGATGTATGGGACCAGTTGGAGAAGATTTTACGTCAAATACCATTAATTTTTTGAGTATGCTTAGATTATCGAAAGAATTACGAAAATATGAGGGAATTTTTTTCAGATTTGCAAAACCAAAAATAAGAAGGAGACTGGAATGAAAAAAAC
>SUPS01000008.1:0-25393 GCA_005191415.1 Candidatus Helarchaeota ASGARD archaeon Hel_GB_A | reverse complement strand
ACAAATATGTTTGAATTGATTAAAATAGGAAAAGAGCTTGAAGAGTACATTGGCGGGAGATCGACACATCCAATTACACCTATAATAGGAGGTATATCTTATGCACCATCGAAAAAAAGAATCGGTATGGCTCGTAAATTAATTCAAAAGGCGATAAATAATGTGAAATGGGTTATTGAAAGATATCAAGAAATTTTTTCGGGAACTGAACCGCCTGAAGATTTCATTTTAAATGAACCTATATATCTTGGAATTCATAATCGTGGCATTTATGATACCTATGAAGGTATGTTGCAATTAAAAAGAGGTGCTTCAATTCTTGCAGATTTCAAAAAAGAGGATTATTATCAGTATATTGATAAGCTTGAAAATGTGAAAGGCGAGTTACCAGGGATATATGCTCTTGTAAAAGGACAACACAGAATTTTAGTTGGACCGCTTGCACGGTACCATATTGTGAGCGATTATAAATCGGATGAAGTCGCTTCTTATTTAAAATTCATCGAAAAATCTTGGCAAAATAATTTAATAATATCTAATTATCTTCGTTTGATTGAAATTCTAGCTAAATGCTATGAAGGACTCGATATCCTTGAAGATACTACACTTAGCACTCCAATTGAACTAACTCTATCCAATTTGAAGTTTGAAAAGGAAACGGAAGGAATTGGTATAGTAGAAGCTCCAAGAGGAACATTAATTCATCATTATCATATAAACACAAAAGGTGAATTGAGTAATGTTAAACTTCTTGTCGCTACCGAAATTAACATTCCTATAATCAATGAACTTCTCACAAAACAAAGTAAAAAATTATACACCCAATTTCAAAATCTAGAGCAAGTTAAAAGTCATGCCCAGATGCTTCTTCGAAGTTTTGATCCATGCATCTCATGCGCCACACATTAGCGCAATTTTTATTTTTTAAGATTTAGAATAATTTGATATCGGATTTCGAGCGGGGATCTTCAAGGACTGATGGAATATTCGCGGCTTGTTCTGGGCAATCATTTTGGGTAAAGAAGGCAACTGCCTCATCGGTCAGAGATTTTGCTAAAGTATCTTCTTTCAACCTAAGATATTGAATAATCGCGCTCGAATAAAGGTGATAAATTTCGCCACACGCGGTTTTACCGAATTTTTCATAGAGTAGAGCAGCTCCATCCTTCGCAATCTCCGCAATAAAAGGAGACGGGGTCTTGTAAGTTTTTATAGCAGTTGAATAGAGTTTCCGAGATGCTTCGATAATGCCTGGATCATCTGAAAAATTTGAAACAAGCTTATCTACCCCCTCTTGGACTAAATCTTTTGCAATTGCGGAGTTACCATCGCTTTTTTGTTTAATTTTTCTGATAATTCGAATATAGGCCGTTTGCATCTTATTCATCATTTTTATTCATTCCTTTTTTTACTAGGTTGAAATATATTGAAACAAAAAGGTTATAATAAGATTATTTATTAGGGGGGTTTCCAATTTTTATTTAATTGCCCTGTAGGATCCCATTGAGCCCAGCCACAATGGGGGCAAATATCTGGATCGCTACGCGTTTTTAATTTTTGTTCGTATTCTTTTCCGCATTTCCTACAGGTCACCTTTGGCATGGCCATTCAGCTCAAAAACCATTTAACTAAACAAATTCGGTAGTTAATCCCCAATTTTTCGAAAGTATTTTAGAACCGTCGATCTTTGCGTCGAGGGGTGTTTCAGGGGTAATATCAAGATAAAGTCCTCGAATCATTACTTCTACAGGAATTCCTAAATTTTCAGCAAATACTCTATTACCTTCTGGAAATTTAAATTCAAATAATTCATTTTCATATGTCTTTTTATCTTTAAAATTAGGTAATTTACAGCCGATAGTCATAGCAGGAGTAGGAATCCCCTCTTCTACAAATTGATTTTGTGTCCATAATTCGATAACCTCGGGAAAATCTTTCTTTAAAAGTTCGAGACTTTCTGGTTCAATCGGTTGAATTACCAAGTGATGTTCAGTAGATAAACCACAAAGCCGCTGAGTCCATCCAACACGCCCCATCATTACGAGAGTGTGCACTAGAGGGGGCCAAGGACAATAACAATGATAGTGATCCGGTAATCCTAAATTCTTAGCGTTAATTCCATCATGGATAAAAGCCATTGCCTCAAAATTTGATGCTTCACCGATTGCATTCAACATACCAGATGACCAAAGAACACAGGTTTGATAGGTGGCGAGTGAAAATTGGGGGGCTCGTTCATTTCGTATATCTTTTAAGACATCGATTAAGCTCAATCCCATTTTTGTCATATTTTTTATCCGTTTTGGAGCCTCACGAATTCTAAAACCATATTTAAGGTGACGACGGTCTAATAATTCATCATCTGGACCTGCAACCCACCAGTCGATTGGAATACCGTCTTCTAGGTGGGCATTTAATAGAATTTTTACCTCGGATGACATATCATCGGCCACTACGAAGGTTGTATCACATGAATCACCGTACAGAAGTTTCATAGTACCCTGCTGTAGATCTGCGCGGATTGCCCCGACTGGAGGGAAAAGCATATAAGAAAAAATCTTATCGGGCTGTGAGAACTTACCTTCAATTGTCTTTTTTGCCACCATTATGGATTCATCTAATCTTCGCTTGAAAGTAGGATAGAGAATTTCACCTAACTTTTCATTAGCTTTCTCATATGCAGATAACCCGATTTTTTTAAACATTGCCCATGTGTGTCGTCCGAGAGGAAAATAAGGCTTTGTTCGAACCGTATCGGGAATATCCGCATAATGATAATCGCTCACTTCGTCCCCATTAGTGCTCATTTCATTCTATACCTCTTTTTAGAATTTGTATTATATTTTTTATTATTCCTTATATCTTTGTTGATATCTAAATTCAATTTCTTATTTCTTCTATTTTAAGAATTTATGAAAAAAAACCGATAATAGCAGATTTTTTATTTAGCTGACGCCTTATTTTCACCAATTAGTCAATTGCATGAGTGATTAACAATAAGATAGTTTTAAAAAGAAGTAATTTAAAGTTATTTTATGAAATTCGAACAATTAATTTATCAAGAAACGGACAAAGTAGCTTGGATAACATTAAATCGTCCAGAAGTAATGAATGCCTTGAGTATGCGGCTATCTGATGAGCTCGTAGAAGCTATTGAATTGGTACGCCAATCAACAAAGCTGAAATTTCTTGTAATTAAAGGAGCTGGAAACAATTTTTGTGTAGGCGATGATATAACTGAAATGATAAAATGGGGCGATGCCAATGACATTATGCGTAGAGTACGTTATTACCAAAATATGGCGAATCAATTGGAAGAGTTGGATAAAATTACGATAGCTGCGGTCGATGGTTATGCAGTTGGCGGAGGATTGGAGATTACAATGGCTTGTGACTTTGTAATTGCAACTGAGCGTGCGAAATGGGGGATGCCTGAGGTAGATGTCGGAATTACACCTGGGTGGGGAGGTACTACGCGTTTAGCTCGGTTAATTGGTCGGCGACGAGCAAAAGAAATTAATTTAATAGGAGCAATCCACACCGCCCGGCGGGCTGTTGATTGGAATTTATGGAATCGAGTTGTTCCGAATGATCAGCTTGATGCAGAAGTAGAACGCCTTCTGGAAGTGCTTCGCTCCAAAAATCAACAAGGACTGCGGCAATTGAAATTCATAATAAATCGTGGTGTTGAATGCGATCTTTATACGGCCCAAGGTTTTGAAGCGCTCTCTGCCAGTTTAACAGGGGCGGTTAGCGGAATGTGGAGGATAAGAGATGCGGATCGAGGTAAAGGTGTCATGGGATTCACAAGTAAAGATGGGCTCTGGAAAACTCGAAGGCGCTTAGCTAAAAATTTCTGGACAGATTAATAAAATTCATTCCTTTTTTTGGAGAATTTAGTCTTTTGTCTTTAGGGGCTATGTTTGTCTAGGCTTGAATTCACTCATTTTGAGGGAAACCAAAATTCAAACCAAAAACTGATTTATAAAACAATTTTCAGTCCCCAAAAAGATTTAAGAAAGCTAAACTTGTTATTCAGTTATGATTATCATGTTTGATTATTAATGAGGAGATTTAAATTCGAAAACAGGTGTATTAAATGCAAGGCTATGAATTAAAAGAACTCAAATTGCGGAAAAAAGGAGAAGTCTTGCGAGAAATCCCAGATTCCTATTATGCAAAGCAGTTTATTCCATTGGCAGAAAATACATTTACAGCATTACGGTTAGCTGAGAATTGGAAAGAATATGAGGGGCAATATGAAAGTTTTGAGGAATCTATTGCGCAAAATGTGAAAATCCGTCTTGATGAATCAATTAAAACCTCAAAAGCAGCTAAAGAAGGGAAAATTACACGGCTAAAGGAAACAGTTTGTTTTTGGGGGTATCCACCAATCCTTCCAATACGGATGGATATGCAAAATTTGAGCACAAAAATGATTTATGGTCCATCGACAGATATTTCTTTCGCCTGTTTATCTGATATGGATCGCGAACTCGCATTTATCATGAATTTACACGTAGAAGAAAGTATCCCCGAGGATTATTGGTTTCTTTTACGAAGCGAGGATCCCGAAATTTTTGACAGACGTCATATGAAACTTGGTATTCGTTTGCGAGATATTGGTAAAAAAATTAAAGATAATATAGAAGCAGCAAGACGGATACGTGAAATACTCATCGATATTCGTAATGAAAAGACACCGCAATGGTCTAATTCTACCTACTATGTTTGCATTTTCTTTATGGTAGGTGCCTCGAACATGGCAATGGAATTAAGCAATTGGAATGCTCTCGGGCAGATATGGGATGGCGTAAATAGCGCTTCACGTTATGGGCTTGCTGATTGCATGTTCAACTATGAGCCTCTACCCCCAATTTTGCAAATGATGTTCCAACTGGAACGTCCCTATTGGATGGACCGTCTTACTAAGGCACTTATGAACAATCAACTATATATGAATTACATAGAAAAAGAAATTCTCGAATCGATCAAAAAGACGAATTATGAACTATATGATTATTTTATACGATTCTACTCCTATCAGCTCGAGAAAGGGATTCCGTTACCGAGCCAGTCCTTGCAAGCTAAATTACCAGTTTATAATAAAGAAACGGGACAATGGGAGCGGATGGGGTTCGAATTTCCTGAAGGCCCGCGAGTTTATTATAAAGATTTAGGACTCACATTCGAGGAAGCCTTAAGTGGAGTACTTTTTGATATTACACATAAAACTAAAATTGATAAGGTAACGAGAGACAATATAATCTCTTTAGGGCACGGATTGCATACAAGATACCTCCGTCCAGAACCGGAATAGAGAAAAAAATAAAAATTTTCTTTTTTTTAGCGTTGAGGGGTCAGAATTTGATCTAGGGTAAAATTAGGATATATTTGATTGGCTATTTCGCGGAGCCCATCGAGATCAATTGGTTCATGAGGTAATTGCGGAATTTTCCAGATGGGTTTATTTGGGAGGGCCGCTTCAATTTCTTTAATCCGTTGTTGTTGATTTTTTTGAACTTCTTTAAGAAAAGGAGAATCTGCATGCTCAATAATTTTATTGATGTAGATTGCATCGACTTCATAAAATTTACGGAGATCATCGATTGATCGGATAGTCTCATTCACAGCAGCTTTTTCTGGAATAGTTACTAAGCGAAGAGAGAGATGTTCTTTTAAAGTTTTATTAACGCGATCGACATATCCTTGAATTTTTTTTACTTCATTAATCAATTGTTGAAATGGGCTCGTGGCGGAAAATAGTTTAGTAGGATTTAAAATTCGACGAATCCCTTCATAAGTTAGTACAAGAGGTGTTTTAAAAGACATAGCAAATTTCATCAAGTCGTCCATAAAGAACATAGGTACTTCAAATAAATTGAGAGTTGAACCAGTGGGAGGAAAATCCCCCAAAATATATTCATATTTATCCTGTTCATTAAGGAAAACATGAAAAAAAGCGGATGTCTTTGCTTGAAGCGGTAAATTTTCTGGACGCATTAAAGTTTCAAAAAGATTTTTAAGGCTAGGCATCATACGTGGAAGCACTAAATCAAAAATACTCTCACGAAATAAATCAAATGCTCTTTTAGTGTAAGCTTGCACATAATGTTCTGGATCGGGTTCAATCGCCCAAAGGTTATCTGTTATTTGAGTTTCTTTATCACCAATTTTCTTTCCGAAAATATCTGAGAGATTATGGGCAATATCAAATGAAACTACCATGATATTATCGTCAACCATCTCCGAAATTTTCACTGCAGTTGCTGCAGAGATTGTGGTTTTACCGACACCGCCTTTTCCACTTAAAATGATGATTTTTTTCATGACTAGTCCTCGAATAAACTACAAAGTTGAAAGAGGAGTAGATTTTGGAAAAATAAATGTTTCTCCTTACCTTAAATAGGAAAGCATACTCATATACATAGGTGATAATAATTTCTAATCAATTTAATCTTCCAAGTGAATGGTCTGCATTTGTTGAAGAAAAGCGGCAAGAAATCATAGAACAGGTAAAGAAGAGTTCAGGCTCATGTTCAAAAGTTGTGAAGGAAGTTCTTCATAAATTATTGAATCAAATTAAAAGGAATGAAGTTTCATTTGATGATATCTCAGCTATATGTATTGCTTTACTAGAATTCACTCAAGATGATCATTTAATTTCACTCTTCATTTTCTCATATTTCAGATATATAAGTTCTATATTGTAATAGATTTTTTCTCCTTTTTTTGGAATAAATTCAAAGAAGAAAGATTTTAAACACATGATAAAGTAAAATTTAATACTCAAATAGCTGGAGTAAAATGGATGGAATCCAAAGAAACACTTGTTGAGGTGGAATTACGCTGGTTGGAGAGATTGAGAACACAATCTATAGTGCGTAATTTTGATCCAATTTATATGGATGATAAAAAAAAGGGAGATAATACCGCTCCCTCACCAATCGAGATGTTTTTATCGTCTATTGGCTCTTGTTTGGTCATGTCTTTTGTATATTGCACCTATGTTTCTAGAATCGATTTAAACCCAGATGATATAAGAGTTAAGGTAGTGGGTAAAATAAAAAGAGTCAACGATAGATTGCGACTCACGGAAGTACATGCAGAATTCATAGTTCGGGGAAAAGATAAAACAGTAAAAATTCAGAAATGTTTTGAGAAGTTTCAACCATTTTGCATTCTTTCGGAATCGATTAAATCGAAAATTCCGTTTTCATGTAATTTGAAATTAGTAGAATAATGAGAGAATAAGTTCTAAGGAAATTAATAGTTTATTTTTAGGGAGTTTTAGATTAAATAATGAATGATATGATTAGAAGGTTATTATCTGCTGGATTGTTAATAATGATAACAATTTTTGGCGTTCTTTTGATTATTAGCCTATTATTTTTAATAGGTTTTAAAGAATGGATGAGTTTTCCCTTATTTATGGGCTGTGTTCTTGCAATTTGTCCATTAGCGCTGCTAACGTATTGGCTTTATCAAAAGAATCAAGAAGAAGTATCTTAAAAAATGGCAACGGCGATTTAAGGACTTCCGAGAGGCCACATTTTCGGACGAGGATTGATTTCATTGCCTGTAGAAGCATCTAAAAGGTCACGAAGATCGAGCCCACACGTGAGATTTCCGAGAATCCAGCCATTTCCAGCCCAAATAGGTGCCATCATATCTAGTTCGCCCATTAGAATTCGGACAAAATCATAGTATTGCATGTGAATAATCAAGTCAGGTTCTGTGTCTGGAATGCCGGGTTTAATGTCGGTTGGATTAATCATTACGCGTACATATTCAACTCCTCGTTTGGGATGTTCCACTTCAATTAAAATAATTCGTGGAACGATTTTGCTGGCGATTTCGAGCGAAACAGGATTGCCTACAATGGACCCAATCATCATATCATGGAAAAGCTCATAGATAGTAGGTTCTTCTTCGCGTCCTGGTAAGATCCAATCAAGTTCGCGCCACCAGCCATCAGGAAGTTCTTTATATTCGTATTCACATTCGAATTCCTTTTTTTCTTCTTCTTCGCTCAATTTAGGCACCTTACTTTAATGAGATGGAATAATTAGGTCGCGTTCACCTGCAGGCATAAACTGGCGAAGAGCAGCTTTTGCAATGGCAAGTCGTGGCTCTCGGAAATCAAATTTGAGGTCAGGGTCAGCAAATGCGACTTTGATAACGGGATTACATACGTACGCACGTCCTCGCCCTAATTGGGCAGCCAAGCAGGCGCCAATCGCACCACTAGAATGTCCAGCGGTATATGAGGCGTAAGGAGTATTGGGACCTCGAAATTCGATGAGACCACCTTCTTCCATACGAAAAGCACAAGAATAGGCTAATCCTAGGTGATCTTGAACCTCTTGTCCAGCCCACCCTGTCCGTACCCAGCCTTCTTTCATTAACATTCCAATCGCATAGTTCATGGACATCTGTCCAATCATTGGAGACCCTGTAAGCATTGCCGCCGCGGAGCCAGCCAAGGACCCTACTAAGGAGATCCGATGTGCACCACCCCAGTGATATTCCATCAAGGATGGATATTTCTCATACGTTTCCATCGCCGCCTGGATCATCATATCGGTGATAAATTTAATGCGTGTCCATCGGGGAGGAACTGTTTTTACGCGACTTATTGAGACATGTTGAATTTCTGAGAAATTATCAAGGAGATCTTCAACCACATTTCCACAATAGGCACCAGCTGCGACCCCTGTAGAAAATCCGAGTCCTCCACTCATATAGAACCCATACCAAATTAATTCCGTCATTAATGCGAGGATAGTCCCGGCTTTTGCAACATTTCGCATATAACGGCGGCCCTCTTCAAGATCCTCTCCAATTATTTTAAAGTAGGGCTCAGCAGGAAGCATATTATCACATTGTTGGATATCAGCAAAGTAACCATAAGGAATACCTCCTGGTTCATTTTGTGAACGTGCGCGACTATACCAGGTCCGTTCGCCGATTTGAATAACTTGGGCAGATTTAGCGGCATAGGCAATGTCACTAATGATAGATTCGCCAGTGAGCCGATAAGCAGATATGAACGCCATCGATGATTGCATAGCAGCCCATCGGTAGGTTACACCACCGTCCCCCATTCGAACTGAAATAGTAGGAGCACGCACTACCATATAAATGGTGTCACCAATATCTCGTTTTAATATAGCGGCCCTTGAAGGGTGAAATCCTACTTTATCAATATTTATGACGAATCGTCGATCAATCATATCTACAATTTCATCATTTCCAGTTATAATTTTACAATAGGCATCTGCTGTCAGTCCAGGATGAATTTCTGCCATATGTTCTTGCGCCACAGCACCTCCTGCAATCGTATGTTGTACCGTTTCAAGGTAGAGATTGATAGTTTCGGGGGTTATTTCCTTACCTGCGCGTACTTGTAATACTCTATGCGTTGTATCTAGGTTGATTATAACTGTCCGTTTAATATCATCTAACATTTGCTGCATAGCAGCGTTGTTTACATGGTGTAAATCGTCATAATCTACGATTACATCAGTCCCTGAGATGATGTAAGGTTCAAGCGCACGTTGGCCAAGTGGGATTCCTACTGCGCGGTTATAAGATGGAATGCCCCGCTCTCTGGCAATTTTTCGACCCCATTCAAAAAATTCTTCTTTCCTCCGTTTTTGATGGAATCCCCCTCGCTTATACATTAAGGGATCCACATTTGACATGGGATGGAGTCCAAAAGTCTTCTGCATGGTCTTATAAATTAATCTTTCCTTTTCTGTAGGGAGAAATTTTTGAACTAATTTCCCTAATTCATAAGTATATTCACTCTCTTTCGCGCGTCTATCTCTATTACTCATTTATTTCACATTCCTTTAATTAAATCTGGTTTGAATCCCCCTAAGATACGAAAATTTGTAGCTCGCGTAATTATCAAAAGTAATTCTGTTCGAGATTTATATGGCGTAAGATTCCACCGATAAGTAACGTCCATTTCATTAAGTTCTTCTTCACTCAAAGGACGACCCACAGGAATAGGGTCGTCTAATACACGAGCGTGCATATCCTTAATATATACAACTTCTTTCAATTCTTTATCATAGACATAGCGACGTCTAGCATCAAACATGAGCCCATCACTATCAAGCCGCAATGCATGTCCATGGACCGTAAGTCCTTTTAAAGCAGTCCTAGCTGGGTCAAAAACTTCGGTTTCGATGAGCAACCGGGTTGCGGCTTCCACATCGCGCTCACGCATTTCTAAGATTTCACGTCCTGAATAAATTACAGTATCGACCCCTCTAAATCGATTAAAGTACATACGAGCACGTAACCAAGGAGCAATTACTGGGCTCCAAAAACTATCAGTGAATTGGACAAAGCGAATACGATCGCCTGCTTGAGCACCAGGTGTAGGTACTACTAAATCACGTATAGGGTCGTAAGGTTCCATAATTTCATCAAGTGGAGGATGTACTGAAGTATAGAGGCTACCTGGAGCACGATGTCCAAGTAATTGGACAATATCATCGTCAGGAATATCGCGTAATTTTACTAATCGCCGCTCAGGATCCATTAATTTTCTACGGCGTTCCGAAACTTTTTCGGTTCCTGGATAAAATTGAGGTTCATATTTAATTTTCTTTTTCTTTTCACTCATTTAATCACCGGAATTTATCCTTAATTTGTTCTGCACTTTCTGCAATTTGTTTTAATGGGTTTTGAAAAATAGGTAGGACGTCTCGAATCTTAAAGAAGATTGAAGATGTGGCTTGAGGGTTGAAAATTTGTGTTCCTGAATCCAGACACATACCAGCAGCAACACAAGGTGTGAAGAAGCCACTAGTATGACGAATAAGGACGTGATCCATCTGAAAGGCGCCGGGACCAGCGCCCCCATAAATGGAATGTGTGTAAAAGGCAAATCCTAGCCCCGTTCCCATAATCCTCCCGAAATCAGGGTCTGGCAATCCACCAGATTCGAAAATGAGGAGATCTCCAAAAGTGGCAAGCACTGCAGAAATACCCTGTGCAGCACGGCTAGCCCCGATATTCACGATTACCGCTGCCAATAAACCTGCACACGCATATGCGTTCCATAGGGAAGGATCATCAGTACTATAGAGTTTATATCCCGAAAAGAGAATGTTAGGGTATTTATCACCTTTTTGCCGAATGACACCATCTTCTAATGCGCGTTGCATAAGGCTTCTAATAACACTTCCAACTGTACCTTCTCGGTTCTCTTTCACAAAATCTACCACTAAATTATTTGCATTCAATCCTTGGTATGCCATTCCGAGCAAATTATATCGTTCGTACCATCCTGCAGCATTCCCCATTTCAAATTGAGCACCCTGTTCAAAAATTGTAGCAAGTGCAACGGCATCTAGTGTTCTTTTATTCGCCAAAGCAACAAGATGATTTATTGTTACGCCTTGGTAGCCTCGTCCCATCCCTTCGAGCTCTTGAGGTAGTTTTAGAAAGCCGAAGAGCGGATTTCCAGGATTAAAAGATTTCATCTGGGGATAACGCCCGAAAAGAGCAGTTTTAATGAGCCCACATCCATCAGGATTGTTATCAGGAGTGATATTAAACATATCAGAGATAATTTGAGCCATGAGCAGCCCAACATTTGTGAAAATTACATCACGTCCAGTCGCAATGGCTAGTCTAAGAGTAGGAACACGAACCATAAGACATTGATCATCATTAAATAATTTCACAAGCGTATCATCTTCATATCCATTGAAACTATAGACATGTAGTTTTTTTTCCAGGGCATCAGCAATGGCATGGGCGTTGCCGAGCAGATCTAAATCTAATTGATGCATAGTTTTTACTTCATCTTGTCGGAGTGACGTGGTATATCCGACTTGCCCTTTTGCAAGCATTCTTTGGAGTTTTGCTAAATCAATAAAAACAGTACTCTTAACAATTTGCAATAATTTGTTAATATATGGATTATAAAGAGGAGAAAGAGCTTCTATAGGAATATTCTCTCCTAAAACTTTGCCTTTATCTGAATAAATATCGACATAATCTTGATACTTCATAATTTCTCGCCATCAGGGGGAAAGTTGAAAGTTAGCTATTTTGATAATCAAATTAGATCAATAGGTTATATCACTTAAATTTCTTGTGTTTTAAAATTTGAGAAGAAATCCAAAATTATTAAACTGAAATAATCATAAGAGAGTAAATATTGTTCTATATGTTTTAAAATAATAAATAAATTTAGGATATCTTTAAATAATTGCTCTGATATGAATATTTTGGCTTATAATAAATCAAATTAATGATGTTTAATCACTTTTTGGTTTCCATGCTTTAAAAAAAAATTTACCGAAACGTGTTGCTGCATAAAAAAATTTATCTAAGAAGGTAATTTTCAATTTCTTCTGAAAAAATATCCGACGACACGATTCCATGAAAATAAATCGCCGACAACACGAGAATCCGTTAAAAAGATTATAGATATATCGCAGGGGAAGGAGATAGCCAATTACTTGGAACTGAGTTGCATGAGCCTTGAGTGCCTTTCCAGTCGCTCGCATATCTGTATGGATAAAGGTGTTGTTTTTGAAGGAATGGTAGACGAATAGAAGAGGGCGTGGTGATTTAAATTCATTTTTTAGAAGGATACAGACAGCTTTTCCTGTATTTAGGTGGTCAGGATGAACATAAATAGAAAAACAATATTCAGGGGCGAAAATAATATCGGGGTTTCGTGCTTGGAAATATTTACGAAGAACATTTAGAGCTCTTTGAACAGAAACATCCCCATCAATTAGTCCAAGAAATTTCACTTTATGTCCTGGGACACCATGTAATTGAGCTGCCTTTCGAAGTTCCTGAACACGAATTTTAGCAAGTTTATTACCTTTTAATTTTGGATTTAAAGTTCCATATTCACCTTTAGTCATTGAAACAATTTCAACATCATGTTTTTTGGCAGCTAATCGAATAAAACTTCCTACGAACATCTCAAGATCATCGGGGTGCGCACAAATAAATGAATATCGTTTTTTCATAAAACCTCTCCAAAGAGCAGATAGTTAATAATCTATCTTTAAAATAATTATCGAATTAGTGTTCATTTTACGTGTAAATAAACAATTCGTTTTAAAAAAATAAGGTCCCATAAGATAGAGAGAAGGTTTTATTATTGAAATGATACAATTACTCTACAACCAACTTGATATTAAAGAAGGTGAGTTTGAGACATGGGAACCAAGGAAGAAGTTATGAAAGCGTTACAGCATTGGGCAGCGAAATTGGAAGATGAAGATATAAAGGAGCGGTTTGAGGATTTCAACAAAACCTTACAATTTACGATTAAGGATGTGGGTGATTTTAAATTTATTGTAGAAAATGGCGTAGCGAGAGTAGAAGAAGGGAAAGAAGAAGCTCCATCAATGCAAGTAATTACGACTTCGGATATAATAATAGGAATTACAGAAGGTGAAATTGATCCAATGGAAGCATTTATGAACGGTGAGCTCGAAGCGAAAGGAAATATACCGGATCTTACTAAGTTTGAAATTTTAATGGAAGAAGATGACGACGACGATTAAATAAACATTTTAACAAGGAAGAGATTTTTGATGAATCCAATAGGTTTCAATAGAGAGAGAGCAGCGGAAATTTTAGAAAAACGAAATATTGATGTGTTGATTGCATCATCACCTGAGAATATTTTTTATGCAAGTGGGCTACCTGCCCTTCATGTCGCGAAAAATCCGATTCTTTACGTGTTGCAAAATCAGTATCCGAGTCTTGCCTTGATTCGAAAGGATGGGGAAGAGTGTTTAATCACCTGGATGCTTTATCAAAGTGCAGGAATAGTTTCTTGGGTTAAAGACATCCGAGGAATTGGGTCACCTACTATGGCAATGAAATACACCCTTGATGTATTAACGGAATGGAAGGTAACAGACAAGGTAGTTGGGCTTGAAAAATCTATGCCTCGCTATCAAGCAGAATATATAAGAGAAAAATTACCTAATGCGACCATCGTTGATGCAGATGAGGCTTTTATTGAAATGCGACTTATCAAATCATCAGAAGAAATTAAGCGAATTCAAAAATCTACGGAAATTGCGGAAAAAGCAATTACAGCAATGATAAAAATCACGCATGAAGGGGTGACTGACGAAGAATTACTTCAAGAAGCACGAAAAACGATTGTCCTTGAAGGTGCAGAAGGGTGGGATCACCTGACATTAGGATTGGGAACTTCAGATCCTGAAGCACCAGGGTATGTAAAGGCTTCAATGAAGAAAGATGATTTAGCGAGATATGATATAGGCGCGGTCTGGGAAGGGTATGTTTCAGATGTTAGCCGTCATTGTGCTATTGGTGTACCTTTAGGGGAAAAAGAACATGATTTAATGGTACAAATACAAGAATTTTGTGTTGATCAAATTAAACCAGGAGTTTCTGCTGCCGATGTAGCGAAATCTACAAAAAAGTTTCATAAAAACTTAGATAAACGATTAAGTTGTTTCGTAACGGGACATAGTATTGGATTACAAACAGAAGAATTTCATTTTTTCAGTCCAATGATGAGAAAGGGGAAAGGAATATTTGAGGAGAATATGGTGTTGGATGTAGAAGTTTGGACACCTTTCAAGAATAGCGGATTACTAGGAATCGAAGATACATATCAAGTAACGAAATCTGGTTGTAAACGACTTTCTTCTTTAGAAAAGAAAATATTTGTAGTTTAATTTTAGTAGAATGAGGAAATAGGTGAGAAAATGAGAGTAAAAGATAAGATTGTGATTTTAACAGGTGCAGCTTCAGGCATTGGACGAGCGACAGCAGTATTATTTGCAAAAGAAGGGGCAAAGCTCGTATTGTCGGATATTAATGAGGATGGGGGAGAAGAAACCCTCCAATTGGTCAAAAAAGAAGGGGCAGATGCGATTTTTCTGAAATGTGATGTTACCAAAGGGGACGATGTAAAGGAAATGGTCGAAAAAACCTTAGAAAAATACGGAAAAATTGATATTCTAATCAACAATGCGGGTGTAGTCCGGGTGGGGCAAATTGAGGACATGTCTGAAGAGGAATATGATCTCTTACTTGGTGTAAATCTTAAAGGTCCCTATTTTTGCTGTCATTATGTTGTTCCGCATATGAAAAAGCAGAAATCTGGTGTTATTATTAATCTTGCATCTGTTGCGGGACATATTGGACAAGTAAACCATGCACTTTATTGTAGTACAAAGCATGGAGTGCGAGGGATGACGAAAGCTTTAGCATTAGATTTAGCACCATACAATATTCGTGTGAATTCTGTATCCCCTGGTGCGACTGATACGCCAATGCTGGTAAGTGATGTAACAAAACAAGCAAAGGATCGTGGAGTTGCTTTTGAAGTAGTCAAAAAAGAATTTGAGGAAGAAGGAGTAATGGGGCGTTGGGCAACGCCGGAAGAAATTGCATATGGAATCCTTTTTCTAGCAAGTGATGAATCCAGCTATATGACAGGCGCGGATCTTCTCCTTGATGGAGGATGGACAGCGCGATAAATTTTTAATATTCCTTTTTTGGAAAGATTTACCGACCAAAGCGGCGATGACGGCGCTGATAGTCGCGGATAGCGCGCCATAAATCGATTTTACGCATTTCAGGCCAGTAAAGGTCACAAAAATATAATTCAGAGTAGGCGGATTGCCAGAGAAGAAAGCCACTAATTCGAACCTCTCCAGATGTACGAATAATTAAATCGGGGTGTGGAAGCCCTGCAGTATAAAGATATTTTTCAAAAGTTTCTTCGGTAATATCATCAACACTTTTTATAGATGGATCTTTAAGGATAGAGCGAATTGCGTCTATAATTTCGGCTCTGCCTCCATATGCAATAGCAATGTTAAGGTAATAATCATGAAATTCTTTAGTTGCATCTTCTACTTTGCGGATTGCTTCTTTAACATCTTCAGGAAGTAATTCCATTCGGCCAATTGCCTTTACATGGACTTTGTATTTGTAAATTAAGGGATTTGTCAGAAGCTCGGTAAATTTTTCTCGTGCAAGTGTCATAATATGGTCTACTTCATCTTTAGGACGATTGAAATTCTCAATAGAAAAGACATAAAGGGTCACAATCCGTATGCCTAATTCCCAGCAATAACCAAGAACTTCTTCGACTTTTTTCGCACCAAGCTCATGACCTGCCCATATTTCTAAGCCATGTGCTCTAGAAAATCTTCGGTTCCCATCTAGAATGATACCCACATGTTTTGGCTTTTGAAAATTTGCAATTTGTCTCCAAAGATATCGTTTATAAATCGTATAAAATGGATAAAGGATTAGTTTTCCGATTTTATCTTTTAATCGCTGAAAGGGACTCACTTTTATGGATGATTCGGCTGGTATTTTCGATTCGGTTGGTGTTTTCGTTGTCATTTATGCGCCTATCCTAGAACACCTATCTTAATGATTTTTTTCAATTCATTTAGAGTTGAAACATGAAAAATAAGTCCATCAAAAGAATTTTTTTTCAGAGTATTAATTCCCATTTTAATTTCGCTTACATTTAATTCATGTGGTACCTTCATTTGTAAAAATATTCGATATTCACCAATAAATTTTTTTGCGACAGCACGAATTTGCTTTAATAATTTCTTTTTAGACCCTAAAATGTTTTCATTCACGCTAAAGTTTAATAAATCTAAATACAGAGAAAGAAAGAAGTAATCATGACCGAACATTTCAGGTGTGTAAGAAAATGGCACCGTCATCCCAAGAAAGATATTGGGTTCTAACTTCCTTATCGTTATCATAAGTTTGCCTGCCAAATTTGAAATTGAATCTACCCTGAACTGTAGCCATTCTGGGTAATTTTTGGTGACCCAATTCCAATTCACTCCATTTTTCATTTTTCTTGTAATTTCATGTGAAATTTGGGAGAGATTTATTCCTTTTTCTTCAGCAAGGGTAGAACAATAAGCGCAGAAACATCCGATAATCGGAGGTTGAAATGGTATTTCAAGGCTATCAAGTAGGATTCCAGCAATTGGAGACGCTTCATGCAAGGATTCAAAGTCATTTTTAATAAGTGATACCACTTTTGGGTTATTTGGGCAGTAATAAGGGGAAATGAGATTACCTGATTGATTTATTTGAGCTAGATCAGTATTTCTGGAAAAGTTGGAGCCATCTCGTAATGCGGAGTAAACTGGTACCAGTTGTAAATGAGTTTTTGAATGTAAATCAGTAAAATGAGCATAATTTTTGCTAATAATAAATAAAAGAGTATCCTCTGGAAGGTTATTAAGTGAATTAAACCACTCAGATGAATTTTTTCGATATAATTCGGCATCTATTGATAAATTAATCAATGGAAATCTTGGAATCACTCTCATCTCAAAAGGTGGATAATTAATAAGATTCTAAATTTCATCAATTTTATAGAATTCTGTTAATCTATTTTTAATAGAATTCTCATTTACCTTTCTTATTAATTTTTTTAAGTTTCTATAGGAGAAAATTACTGGAATTAATAACGCGTAATTTTCATAAGCAGATTCAAAAAAACCATTTCAAAAGAGGGAGGTTTAAATAGTGTTTTCCGAAATAAAGGTGAGATGTCGCAATTAACAAATTATAAAGACATAATGGCGTCTTTAAGAACCTATATGCAATTTAATGCAATGTCTCCAATAATGGAAGAAGGATTACTTATCGGAATTGCAATTGTAGCAATATTAATCATATTAGGAATTATTTTCGGAGTTTTTGACTGGATTGCAGAGTCCTTTAGTTCGCTATTTAATCACTTTTAGTTGGTAGATGTAATGGCGACCTTGACGTAGAATCAAACATTTCTACCGAATCGGCTATTTCAAAAATAATATTTTGCTCATAAATTTTAGAATTAAGCAGATCTATTACTCGATACGCAAAATTACGCAATGTATTTGAATAAAATCTCTTCTTTTGTTCTTGCCTAAGTAAATTATTGTAGATTCTTTCACGTGTAATGTAGGTTGGGCTTAATTGCATCTTCTTCAACCAATGCGAAGACAATTTGCAAATTCGATTGATTTCTTTGTTGGGAATAAAAGATTCATGTAAAACGAGGTCTTTATACAACTGAATAGATTCTCCTACGCGTTGTAGATAATCTGCGATACCATGGGCATATCGACATAAGCTTATTAAATTTGAATTAACGCGACTATGGCGCATGTTCGCACATTCTTCAAAAGCTGCCCAAGGACTCGTTAGGTCGGTACTTTTAGGAATATTATTAACTATTGCAACGTTAATAATATCCGATAAATCGACATCATGTCCTCGAATAATTTTCTTTTTAATAATATCTTTTAAACGCGGGCCTTCAAGGTGACTTCCCGCCCCAAAATCAAGCCCTTGGACTGTATCATTGGATGCGATAAGGATCTCTTGCTTAAGTTTTCCTGTCCATATATCAATCCAGTGAACTTTCTTTTCCCACTCCTTCGTTTTTTTATTCTTGACCCAATAGAGCTCTGATAATACAAATTCAAATAAATTATTATCAGAAATCCAAAAGTCAATATCATCGGTTGATCTTTTCCGACGCCAATCCCTTGTAGTATATTCGCCTAAGTAAAGTTTGATGGTGCCTCTGAGAAGATGGTTTACTCCTTTCGCGAGTATTTTTTTGGCACTAGCATGAAATTTATGGGTTGGATTTTCAGCGATTTTTTTGATATGATTTAGAACCTTTTTTGCCTCATCGGCAACTATATCAACGGGAATATTTCCATCAGAAGGATATTCACGGGATCCTCCCCTTAGAAAATTGTAAAACAAGGTAAAATCATCTTTTGGAATTATATATCTGGGATTATAGAACATTTCTTTTGTAAATACATAGTGAATAAACCCAGAGGAATCCTCATATTGCTTAAATGGTAGAATTTCTCTAAGATTATCGCCCTCTTTTATCGCATCAGCTCTTGTATCCCATATAATTGTCGATGAAGTCATAAGATCATCAAATTGAATAGAAAATAGTATTTATAATTACTGGTAAGAATTACTGGTAACAAAGTTTTCAGATAGTCATTCCGCCATCCACGGAAAGATAGATGCCAGTACAAAATTGCGCGGTAGCGAGGTATAATGCAGCCTCAGCCATTTCTTCAGGAGTGCCAAATCGTCGCATAGGCTGCCGTGCGATGAAATCTGCGCGTGCTTTTTCTGGATCATCGAAAGCAGCAATTCTCCGGGCTAAAGATTCCGTATCAGTAGTTCCGGGGCAAAGACAATTTACTCGGATACCATCCTCAATGTAATCTGCAGCCATTGCGCGAGTTAATGCGAGTAATGCCCCTTTAGAGGCAGAGTAAGGCGCCCGTTCTTTAACACCTTTTAAAGCGAGAACTGAAGCGTTATGTATAATGACTCCCTTCGTCTTTTTCAATTCAGGGAGGCAAACTTTGGATAATAGATAAACACCTATCACATTGACAGCAAAAGTCCGTTCCCAATCTTCTAAAGATGTATTATCAACGCGTCCTGGAATAACAATGCCCGCATTATTAAAGAGAATATCAATCCGTTCGAATGCTTCAAGTGTCGCTTGAACAATTTTTTCCGCTGTTTCTGGTTTTGAAACATCTCCTTGCACAAAAATGGCTTTGCCACCTTGTTTTTGAATCAATTCCGCGGTTTTTTCGGCAGATTTGGAAAGTGAATTTACACAAACTTTTGCGCCTTCTTTAGAAAAAAGAATTGCTGTAGCTTTTCCGATTCCTGCGCCTGCACCTGTAATTATAGCAACTTTTCCTTCCAATTTCATTAATTTTCACCTCTTCAATTTAAATTGATGGAATACCAATAATTTTGCGTGCTTCGGAGGGGGTTGCTATTTCCCTTCCTAATTCTCTGCTAATTCTTACCATTCGTGCAACAATCTCAGCATTATTCTTAGCCACCACTCCTTCTTTAATATATGGGTAATCTTCAGTCCCCACACGCACGTGTCCTTCGTGTAATATGGCTAAAATTGCAATTTTTGTCTGTTCGGGACCCATACAACTCACCGTGTAAATACTTTCGGGAGGATAATATTTTCGCCGTAAAAAGAATTCATCGGGATCAGGAGGGGACCAAGCGCCCCCAGGCCAATTGAAGAATGTTGAGAGAAAATAGGGAGGTTTAACTAATTTTTTTTCTATTAAATATCTTAAGTTCCAAAGAGATCCCGTGTTCCATACTTCCCATTCGGGTTTGATATTATATTGATCGCATTTTTTGCAATATTGTTCCAATTCATCTCTGGTGTGGAGGCGATAGACTTGAACATTTGTGAAGCTCTCATCATGATGGTTTAAAATGATAGATGCCATATCAGGTCGTGCATCAAATAATGCTTGACGTTCTTCAATGGGATCGCTGGACATCCCAGCTTGGATTATTATATCGCACTGTTCTCGAATACGATCCACAATTTCTTTTTCATATCCCTGGATTAGATGAACATGGGCAATAGCTGCACCTGCTTCATAGCTTTTCACAACATCATCGATTAATTCATCAACAGTTGTAGGCCAATTTTTAGCTTCGGGATAGATCCATGAATTTGCGGTCGTAACTGTTATGATTAATTTATTTTCGGGGTTCATCTTATTCAACCTTTACTAATTTTCATTGTAATTAATTCTTTATGGAATTTTCTTACACCTTTATAATTTTTGTATCCTTAATAAGAATAAATAAGTCTTTAGATATATGGTTTTTATTAAAGTGAATATATAGAGTTATTGGATGCTTTGGAAATGCAAAACACATTATTTAACCGACGTAAGAAAAAGTTCCAAAGGGAAGAGGAACATTTTAATTATTTGCTTGCGAAAGGAATCCATCCCGTTGAAATGGCGGATAGATTGATACATTTCATGTTGGATGTAATGCGTACTGGATTTAAAAACCAATATCCAAATGCGACGGATGAAGAAATTGATTCAATGATGCGGGAGCAATTTGAGGTATATGACCGATTAAAGAGAAAATATAGGAGTAAATGAAATGGCTGAGCTAGAGAGTCTAATTGAACGTCTTGCTTTAGCTTTAGAGAAAGCTCAATTGAAATATGTAATTGTAGGTGGGTTTGCCGCTATTTTTCGAGGAAGACCACGAACAACTATGGATATAGATTTAATAATTGAAGCAGACTCTCAAAAGATTCCAGCTTTTTTGGATTATTTACGGAAATTAGATTTTGATGTTTTAGATAACCAGATTAAAAGGGCATTAGAGGAAGATTCTCATGCTTCAATTTTCGATAAACAATCTATCTTAAGAATTGATTTAAAATTAGCAACTACTTTAGATGAAAAAGAGGTCCTGGAACATGCAAAGACAGAAACTTACAAAGGAATTAATTTACAAATTGCACCAGTCGAACAAATTTTATATGGGAAAATCCTTTATTTGGGCGATATTTCAGATTTATCGGATTCCGAATTGTTAGAAATCAACGATGCTTTAGACTTTATTAATGTCTATCGCCAATCAAAAACAATTAACATTGAATGGTTACGTTCTAAAGCAAAACAGAAAAAGGTTCTCAAAACGCTCCAGAGATTATTAAAGTTATCACAAGAATTATAGTTTTACAAGAGCACCAGAATTTTATTTTTTAATGGGAAGACTGGAAATATTTCGTAGCAAATATCATCTATCTATTTAGATGGAACCAATATCTTTTAAAAATGCATTTGGATAGATTTCTGAGATGATGAATTTGAGATGAAGAGCAAATTTCGAAAAATTCGGGTGGTCTTGTGAGTATAAACAATCACATGGATAAATTATTTTATCCAAGGTCAATAGCGATAATTGAGGCGGCTAGTAAGAGAGAATGGCAGGTATTAGGAATTAAAAATCTAAATTACCAAGGAAATCTCTATCTGGTTTCAAAAAATGAAGAGGAAATCGCAGGAATAAAATGTTATCAAGATATCTCTGATCTTCCCGATAAAATAGATCATGCAATAATTGTAGTGAAGCGTGATAGATTAAGAGAAACAATTCTGCAGTGTATTGAGAAAAAGTTTTATACACTCCATATCTTCACAGCAGGTGGAGCTGAATTTGATGAGGAAGGAATAAAGATTGAGCGAGAAATATATGAAATTATTAAAAAAAGTGATATGCGTGTTATAGGTCCAAATTGTATGGGAATATATTCACCAGAGGGGAAAATTTCCTATGGTCCTGAATTTTCAAAGAAAGTTGGTAAAGTATCTTTCGTTTCACAATCAGGAGACCTCACGACCCAATATATTCTCCGATCAAACTATAATGGAGTCTTCTTTTCAAAGGTGGCAAGTATTGGGAATTCTATTGATTTAACTATTTCTGATTTTATTAATTATTTTAATGCAGATGAAAAGACTGAAATTATAGGAGTGTATTTTGAAGGATTTCCTAGATTTCAAGAAAAGGAAGGGTTAAAATTTTGGAATGCATTGAAAAATGTAAAGAAGCCATTGTTATTGCTACGAGGGGGAATTTCACATCAAGGGAAAAGAGCAGCAGTATCTCATACTGGGACTCTGGCAGCTAATGATAGAATTTGGGATGCGATTTACAAACAGACGCGTGCTCTTAGAGTCGAAACTTTTGAGGAATTGGTTGATTCAACACTCGCATTCAATTTATGCCAAAATTTATATCCAAAAGTGAAAAGTATCGTTCTGATTACTTGGTCTGGGGGGAAGGCAGTCATAGCAACGGACCAACTGGTTCGATTAGGAATTGATGTGCCTGAAATTGCGCCTTCGACGCAAGAGAAAATGAAAAAATTGATATCTATTGGAAGTGTGAAAAATCCCCTTGATTTACCTTGGATCGTGCGGCGAGAAAAATTCCCAGAAATTTGCAAGCTTGCAATCAAGGAGGACTACATAGGAGGAAGTATCATGGAAGCAGGCACTTGGAGAAACCATGACGAACGATTTTTCAAATATTTTGAGAACATCCTTAAAATATATGAAATCAGTAAACAATTAAAAAAGCCGTTTCTCATATCACTCCCTCCTTCTCAGTTTTATCAAAATCGAGAAAAATTTAAGAAAATGTTAATCGAAAAAAATATTCCCGTATTCCTAAATATAAAACGCGCGGCGAAAGCTTTCTTAAATTTATTTGAATATCAAAGGAAATTACGATTATTTTAATAGGTAATGTTAATCTATTTTAAGCCGAAATTGATAAGTTTTGAATTATTAGTAAAATCTTTAAAGAGTACGAATAAATGTAAAAATAAAAATAGGTAGATGTTGAAATGACCGAAGTAGTAATAGTAGATTACCTTAGAACTGCTTTTTCGCGGAGCCGACCGCGCCAGCCTGAGCGTGATGTATTCAATTGCTTCCGAGCTGATGATTTAGCCGCATTTGTTATTGAAGAATTAGTCAAACGGACTAAAATTAATCCCGAAGAAATAGGAGATGTACTTACAGGGTGCGCCTTTCAGTTAGGAGAAAATTGGATGTATGGAGGAAGAACGGTAAGTCTTGCAGCAAAACTCCCATTATCAGTTCCAGCTATGGGACTTGATCGGCAATGTGCATCTTCAATGTCAACAATACACGTTGGTGCTATGGAAATCTTAACAGGATGCTCTGATATAACTATTTGTGGTGGTATGGAGCATATGACTCATCATCCCATGGGCGTAGGAGTAAAACCGACCCCAAAATTTGGTCAACATCCAAGCAAGTTCGAAGCGGCTATTGCGATTAATATGGGGCTAACCGCTGAAAAATTATTTGTAGAGGCAAATGAAAAGTACGGAATAACCAAGGAAGATATGGACAAATGGGCACTCCATAGTCATGAACTTGCAGCAAAGGCTGTAGATGAGGGATTTTTTAAAGATGAAATCCTTCCATTAGAAGTAGAGTTAGCTGATGGTACGAAAAAAATAATTGATGTCGATCAATCTATTCGAAGAGGTGGAACTCTTGAAAAAATGGCCCAATTAAAACCTGCATTCAAACGTAAAGGTGTTATCACAGCCGGAAATTCATCACCCTTAAATGCGGGAGCAGCATATGTTATGCTTATGTCTAGAGAGAAAGCCGATGAATATGGATTAAAACCTCTTGCTAGAGTTGTTTCAATGGCATGGGCAGCCGTTGATCCATCAGTTATGGGGAAAGGTCCCGTACCCGCTTCACAAAAAGCACTACAACGCGCAGGATTAAAAGTAGATGATATCGATTATTGGGAAATAAATGAAGCCTTCTGTATTGTTACCCTATGGGCCATTAAAGAATTAAATATAGACCCAGATAAAGTAAATGTAATGGGTGGTGCCACTGCATTAGGACATCCTTTAGGAGCTAGCGGTGCGCGTTTAACAGGAACCTTGGCACGAATCCTACATTGGAAAAAAGGAAAATATGGACTAGCTACATTATGTGTTGGCGGCGGGCAAGGCGCAGCAACCATAATAGAGCGATTAGACTGAATTAATTTATTCTTTTTTTTACCTAAAGATATGTTTTCATTTTATCTTGACCAATTATGAATAAAATATGCTAAAAAAATGTGAAATTTTTATAATAAGGATTTTAATAACTTTAAATTTTAAGTACTTAATCTTTAAGAATTAAATACATAAATCATAATAGGAATTAAATACATAAATCAGAAGTTCCAATTAAGAGGGATTTTAAAATGTCGGCAAGTGAAGAAGAAATTAACGATGAGGTTTGGAAGAAATTCTTGAGGAAGCATTTGCAAGTGGTCCTTTTCATCATTATAGTGGGAATAGGAGTTGTTATTGGTGGGATTTTTGTCTTCTTATGGGTTGTTGAAAATAGTCAAAAGCTTGGTCTCGTACCCACCGCTTTAGGACAATGGACAATTGGATACACAGTGACTTTCATATTAGAAGTGATACTTTGGGAATTCATATTTATAGGAATTCCACTAATTATTGTCGCAGTAATTACGGTGTATTGGTGGCATAAATTACCAGATGATGAAAGAGAGGAATATGAAAGGGAGCCAAAAAAGAAAGGACCGCGCCGAAGATTAATACTAGGAAGTGGTAGTGGATTAATTTCATTGACAGTATTTCTAACTTGGTTAATAATAGTTTGGAACGATGGAATGTGGAATATAGCATTTCAGAATTGGACAATCAATTATTTAGTATATTCGACATTAACAGCAATTCTTTGGGATTTACTTATTATTGGAATTCCAGTGACCATTATTGTTTTCTTATGGATTCGACGAGAAATGAAAGAAGAATCCTAAATTTTCGTTTTTAAACCGAAAATTTAATCCTTTTTTTTCATGATATGCAAAAGTAATCTTTTCCGACAAAAATCTGGGGGATCGAAATACTTAAATCTTCCTAAATGGATACTATTTCTTAATGGCGACC
>SUPS01000171.1 GCA_005191415.1 Candidatus Helarchaeota ASGARD archaeon Hel_GB_A | reverse complement strand
CTCTTTATCATTCAGATTTTTAAACAACTATTTAAATTTACAAATTAATGTTATTTCAAAAAACTAAGGAAGTCTGTTGAAATGGTAAAATTTGGCGTGCATATGGGAACGAATCAACCCTTCTTAAAATTTAAAGTACCCGATATCGTGAAATCGTCACAATTAGCCGATACATTGGGGTTTGATTCCATATGGGTGATGGATCATTTGAATTGGACCCCGATTAGCGCGAAAACTGTAATTCCTGATGCCTTTATCTTACTAGGACATTTAGCAGATAAGGTAAAAAATGCGACCCTTGGCACTTGCGTTACAGACCCTCATAGGCGCCATCCAGCGCAAATCGCACTTGCTACCTTAACGATGCAAGATTTAACAAAAGGTCGATTTATTCTTGGAATCGGAGCTGGCGAAGCTGCTAACCTCATTGATTTTGGAGTGCCATGCAATAAACCTGTGACCCGCCTAAAAGAAGCAACAAAAGTAATCAAGTTACTTTGGAATTCAACCGTTAAAAAATCAGTCTCTTTTCAAGGAGAGTTTTTCCATCTTGATCATGCAGGGCTACAGTTTAAAGTTGCTGCCCCTCCTAAATTATATCTTGCAGCAAATTCGCCGAAAACAATTCAATTTACTGGCGAAATCGCCGATGGGTGGATTCCTGCTAATATCACGGCAGATTTATACAAAAAACAACTGAAAATCTTAGAAAAGGGAGGACGTGCATCAGAGATCGATAAATGTATCGAAATTTGGATAGCCATCTCGAAAGAAAATCCAGAAATGGCAAAAAGAGCCATAAAAGCACCTGCCTCCGTATTAATCGCAAGGAAAGAAATTCTCTCGCCACATAATATCGAAATACCTGAAGATATAGAACTGGAATCTCTGTACCGAGAACCTATCCGATTTCATACCAAAAAACAACAACAAATCATCGAATTTGTTTCTAAAAATGTTCCTGATGAAATTATTGAAAGCATCGCAATTGCGGGTTCGCCCAACGAAGTGATCGACCAGATTAACGAATTTATAAAAGCAGGGGCGGAACATTTTATTTTTGAATTCATTGGTGATTATTTCAATTCATTGAAACTCTTCGCAGAAGAAGTTATGCCCCATTTCAAGTCAGAATGAAGGAACTAAGATGAGTTCGGAAAATCTCATGGACTATTTAAAAAAAGCGCTTACTTGCTTCGAAAAAAAAGAATTTCAGAAAGCTTTAGAATACTTTGAGAAAATTATTGCAGTTGATCCAGATCTAAAAGAAGTGTGGCTCAATCTAGGCATAACATATGGTATTTTAGAAGAATATCAGAAATCTATTGATTGTTTCAAAAAAGCACTCGAGCTTGATCCCCATTACAAAGTTGCTTGGAATAGCATGTGTATCACCTATAGAAATATTGGTGATTATGTAAGCGCAATTGACTGTTGCGAACATGCCCTTCAACTTGATCCCTATGATAAAGTTGCATGGTATGATATGGGATGTGCCTATA
This sequence comes from Candidatus Helarchaeota ASGARD archaeon Hel_GB_A, assembly GCA_005191415.1. Taxonomy (GTDB): domain Archaea; phylum Asgardarchaeota; class Lokiarchaeia; order Helarchaeales; family HEL-GB-A; genus HEL-GB-A. Next base: position 7,425 of record SUPS01000171.1, on the reverse strand, counting down.
AAGAGCTCTTAAATCACAAAAAAGCAATTGATGCTCTTAAGAAGGCAATTGAAATTGATCCTCAGTATATTGATGCTTGGAACCAACTCGGTATGACCTATGCAGATATCCAAGACTATGAAAAAATGCTAGAAATTTTTAAAAAGTTGGTTGAGATTAATCCAAAAAATGCAGATGCATGGAATTCTATGGGTATTGCGTATATTGAACTAGATGATTTTCATTCTGCCATCGATTGTTTTGAAAAAGCAATTGAAATTGATCCCAATTATAAATATGCATGGAATAATTTAGGCACGGTGTATGATGATATTGGTGATTATGAAAAAGCTATTGAATGCTATGAGAAGACTCTTGCCATAGATCCACTCTATAAATATGCGTGGAATAATGTGGGGAATGCTTATTCAAAAATTGGTGAAGCTGAAAAAGCGTTGACCTTTTATGAAGAAGCACTAAAACTCGACCCACATTACAAATATGCTTGGATGAATATGGGAAATGCTTATGAAAATATTGGAGATTCCTATAAAGCTATTGAATGTTACGAAAAAGCTCTTGAAATTGATCCCGATTTTACAGCCGCTTGGACGGCATTAGGTGACGTTTACTATGAGATTGCCGATTTTGAAAAGGCAATTGAATCTTATGAACATGCTATCCAGATCGACCCAGAATTTAAAATTGCATGGTATGGATTAGAAAAGGTATACGAAGATATAGGACAATATCAGAAAGCCATTGAGTGCCATGAGAAAGCCATCAAAATTGCAACAAATCAACTTTTAAAAGAAGAAGACCCTCTAAAAATTTTAAAATTTAGACTAGCAAAAGGTGAAATTACACAGGAAGAATATTTAGAAATGAAAAAATTATTAAAAGACGATTAAAAATTAGTTGGAGTATATTTAATGCCCAAAAAATCTGAAAATGAATCAAATGATGAACATATCTGGGAAATCGGGAAAGGACGCGTAATCATTCGCAATGGGAAAGTTCACTCTGTTTCAGAACCTTTAGTTAAATATTGTCCTATTCATGAAGTATGGTCTGGATTCAAATATCATACAATTAAGAGTATAAAAAAACATACTCAATGGAAAATTCGGGATTTTGGACTATGTACCAAAAACAGAATTCTCATTACTAAAAATCAAGGTATCGGTTATGGATGTAGTGAAACTTTTATGAGTGCTATGCAAAATCATTTGGTAGATGCCGTTGTAATTCCTTGTGATGGGGCGGGTACAGTGGTTACAGACCGCCCTGAGGTGGAACAAGCTATTGGCGGTCCAATGAATGCTCTAATTAAAACCTCGCCCATCCCAGAAGTTATTTCTCGCCTTCAAGAATTAGGCGCAATCGTAATATATCCCGAAACCGCAAAACTAGACGTATTGAAGGGCGTGGAAGTTGCAATCACACATGGCTATCAAAAGATTGGTGTAATCGTAATAGGCCCCGAAGCTCCGCTTATTGAAGATTTACGAGCTTTAGAAACTCAGAAAGGGGTTCAACTCATTATTTTTGTGGTTCATACCACTGGTATTCCTCCTACCTACTTAAAATACATCGACAAAGCCGATATGGTTCATGGATGTGCCTCTAAAGTACTGCGCGAATACCTTGATAAGAGAGCGAGAAAAAAATATGGCTCTCTTATTCCTGCCTATGCGATAAGTGAAATTGGAGAACGCATTTTAAATATTCGCGAAGAAGAATGCTTAAAGAAGCCTCCGATGATAGTTGTTGGCGATCGAAAGCCACCAGACCTCATTTAAAGGTTTATTCTAATTCAAGCTCCGACATACATCGAGGACATTTCTTTCCTGCTGCAGCAACCCACTGCATAATATGTTCATAATGTGCTACTGAGCCACAATACTTACATCTTACTAAATCAGGGGCATCAAAATCGATATCTTGATAACAAATGATACATTTCAATTGTCGCTTTTCTTGTTCGTAAGGCATTACCACTAATTCTTTCTTCTCCTCATCTAATTTCCCAACAATATAACCATCAAAGATTGCATCCTTAATGATACGTTCTAATAGATCCAAGGGGACATTCAAATCTTGTGATAATTCTTCTAAGCGGACTCGCGCGAATTCTTCTGTATTATCAATAAGCCATTGGATGATTCGATCTCGCGTATTCTGAAATAAATTTGGATCTTTAGCGGCTTGAGTTTGCTCTAATTCACTTACGGCAATTCCTAAATTCATATCAACTATAGGATCCTCGAGAAGTCGCCCTGCTATTATGAGAGGTAATACATCAAGTGCTACACTTCCTTTAGATTCTTTGATTATCTTTACTAATAATTCATACGCCTCTCGATACCTCTCCATTTCTACATACTCTTGAGGATAATTCAGTATATCGGTCAAAATTTGAACACTTTCACGATACCGCCTACTGTTTAAGGCATCATTTGCCTGTCGTAAAATCTCTTCTGTTATTTCTCTTACCTCGAAATAATCACTCACTGTTGGTCACTCCACTATGAATTGATCAACTCTCTCAACAAAGATTTTATGTGTTTTGGAACTAATCTAAATAAAACTTTAATGGATTTGGAAATAAAATGACCAAAGTTGTTGTAGTAAGTGCGTGTCGATCTGCAATCGGAAGATTTGGTGGTAGTTTAAAGCCTCTAACGGGTGCACAGATTGCAGCTCCAGTCATGAAAGAAGCTATTCGATGTGCTGGGAACCTCGACCCTGCTACAATTGGCGATGTGCGGATGGGTTGTTGTATGGAGCGTTGCGATGAAATGAATGTTGCCCGCGTAGCCGCCTTGAAAGCAGGCATCCCCCAAGAAGTCCCCTCCGTTACAATTCAACGCGTATGTGATAGCGGAATGGAAGCCATCGTTTCTGGAGCATTGCTGATCCAAAGTGGCTATACGGATACCGTTCTCGCAGGAGGCGTGGAATCTATGTCAAATACCCCAATTGTTTCTTTTGATACACGTTTTGGGGTAGGTGGCGGACGTGGCTATACCAACAGTAACCATGTTTTTGTAGATTCACTTTATCAAGGGTTACATGCAGGTGCCGATATAATTATGGGGCTTACGGCCGAGAATGTAGCGGAAAAATGGAACCTCTCGAGAGAAGCCATTGATGAAGTTGCGTGTAGAAGCCATAATAATGCGGAAAACGCAACAAAAAAAGGCTATTTTAAAGAAGAAATTGTCCCTATAGAAGTTCCACAGAGGAAAAAGCCACCTCTTATCTTCGATAAAGATGAACACTTCCGACCAGGAATGACAATGGAAAAACTTGCAAAACTTCCCCCTGCTTTCAAAAAAGATGGAAAAGTTACCGCTGGAAATGCTTCAGGTATTAATGATGGTGCTGCTGCCTTAATTATAATGAGCGAAACCCGAGCAAAATCCTTAGGTCTCGAGCCATTGGCGACCTTAGTCGATTTTGGTATCGCAGGCGTTGATCCGAACTACATGGGTGAAGGACCGATTCCGGCAACAAAAAAGGCTCTTGAGCGGGCGAATCTAAAGCTAAGTGACATCGAACTTATCGAATGTAACGAGGCCTTTGCGGCTACCTATCTTGCAACTGAAATCGCCCTCGGGTGGGATCGGGAGATTGCAAATGTGAACGGTAGCGGCGTGGGATTAGGACATCCTGTTGGTTGTACTGGTGCCAGAATTGTTGTAACATTATTATATGAAATGAAACGACGAAACTTAAACCTTGGATTGGCTACGCTCTGCGGTGGCGGTGGGCTAGGCATGACCACTATCTGGCAGAGAGAATAAAAAATCTCTATTTTTTTTCTCTCTTAAACACATCTTCCTCTGTGATATCAAGGGCAATCTCGATTAATTTATCATCTAATTCTTCAGGAATGGGTGGCTCAATGTGATTTTCTACCAACAATTTATTAAATTCTGGAAAACTTAATCCTGATAACTTCCACGCTCTTTTCAAACTAATTTTATTTTCTTGATATGCCTTTAATGCTATCCTCACTCTAATTTCCGAAAGATTTTCTAAAAGAATTCTTTTTGATAAATTCGAGACCGATTCATTTAAATGGATGGCAAGTAATTTTAATGATTCGTATTCTTCCTCAGAAAGTCGAAAATTAATTTGTTTCATGCTATATAATTATAGCAATTTATTTATATAAAATTTGCTAATAAATGATATCATGATCATATTAGATACCTGCAGTTGGCTGAAGATTCAATTAATCCATACACAATTAAAGATAGATTTACGAAGTATTCTGCAAGAATGTGCAATTTTACTAACCCATCCATTAAATAAAGAAATAAATTATTATCTAAAAGATTATATAGACACCACTTTTTTTCAAATATATCCAATTAAATCGGATAAATTAGAAGAACTTTCGGATTTAGAATTCGATGAGGCTGATCTTTCAATTATTATTTTGGCTCAAGAAATGGATATTCTAGTAATTACTGAAGATGGCTCACTATTGATGTTTTTAATTAATTTAGGGAAAAAGGCCATACAAATCTCTGAATTTTTTCTTACATTATTGAATCTTAATAGAATTAATAAAAGAGTATGTTATAATCTATTAAAATTTTTAAGAGAACGGAAGAATATCACAGCAAAAAGATATAAAAAACTAAAGGCTCAGCTACACAGATTCCAATGATTCTAAAAAAAAAGTGAGTTTTTTAGGTTTCTTTTATTTTTTTGGCGGGAACCACACTTTCTTTACCAAGGTATCCTTTATGGGTGCTTCCTTTATAATATAAGACACCAAGTGCAATTAGAGCAGCGGAGATAATACTGGTTGCAAGGAGGATTAATAGCAAAAGGTCATTAAACGATAATGAAGGGACAGGTGTGCTTTCCAATTCATGTTTCGTGGGATCATAGGGGTAATAGTCATTTTCATCGAGTACTCCGTCGTTATCATCATCCAGATCCGCATTGTCGCCAATCCCATCATTATCAGAATCTTTCCATTCATTGACATTTTTTGGAAACATGTCAATTGTATCATTTACGCCATCATTATCATCATCAGGGTCTTCCTCATCAGGAATCCCATCGCCATCATAATCATAAGGATTCTGATCAGTAGGATAGACGATTGGACCGTAATGCACTTGTGTATCACCAAGCGCGGTGAAACCTGTGGTACTCTTTGCAGAAAATCGGTATGTGTGAAGTGTGCTGGCATTTAGAGCATTTATTGAGAACTGAAAGAGCACGCCATCTCTGTAATTACTATCAGCAGGATTAACTTTTACCATTGGATATGTGATACCATCAATCGTTACATTTACTTGAATCTCTTCATTTTCATTGGATTCATAAATCACGGTGTAGTTGTAGAGCGTTATTGGGGTCCCAATTGAGGGAGAAACTTGCCCATCGGATAAGGTGGGAAGGATATTTTTCCATCCAAGAATGTTTCCTGAAGAATCTGCACTTAAGAGATCCAAATCCGTATCTCCATCTAAATCAACGAGATGAAGCGTTGAAGTAACCTGATAGTTTGTTTGACCTATTACCTCACTCTGCCAGGTACCACTATTATTTTTCCATATTAATATGGTACCTGAAGTTGTCCAATCTTTGGTAATTATATCTAATGAGCCATCAAAATTTACATCGGCGACAACTAAATTCAAGACCCAATCTGCCACATCGCCAACCCACTCATAATTCCATGTACCATCCCAGGGAGTTCCGTCATTGAACCAGATTGTTACATTATCGGTTGTATCTCCCGCGACAATGTCATTATCTGAATCTCCATCGATATCTACAATTTGACATGACCATAAAGAACTACTCATGGACCCAATTTGGAGCTTAGAAAAGACGGACCAGGGTTTTCCAGTATTATTTAAAATATACACCTGGGAACCTGTGTATCCCGCGACAAGGTCCAAGTCATTATCTCCATCCAAATCTCCTATGTCCAACGCATAATTGCCTACATTCTGCCCTATTTCATATCGACTCCATGTACCAGTCCATGGTGTCCCATCATTTTCATATAAATAAATATTGCCATTTATTCCGGAGACTAAGATATCTAAATCTCCATCATTATCCATATCTCCAATTTCTAAGCCATCAATTCGATTACCATAACTAGTTAGACTATAGCCTGTCCAATTTCCCCAAATAGTCCCATTATTCTCCCATATATACAATCTGCCGCTATAATCTCCCGATACTATGTCAAAATATCCATTTCCGTCCAAATCACCAACAACCAATTTTTGAATGCTATTAAGTGAATCTCCGCTCCTTCCAATGATAAAATTAGCCCAAGTGCCCCAAGGATTTCCATCATTCCGCCAAACGAAAATATATCCGTTGGATGATCCTGTAATTATATCTTTATCACCATCTAAATCTAGATCTGCGGTCGCTATTTTCCCTTTACATGTCATAGAATTTTGATTTCCTATTATATAAGCACCATCAAACGTAAATGTGTAATATGCCCGCAATGTTTTTTCATCTTGCGCCGTTACTTTCTTATCTTGTCTTTGAAACCCCATAAATGGAGATATTAGTGCTACTAATAGAATCAAAATAAGAAAACATTCTGCACTAAATTCGACTTTTTTATTCCTCATTAATTTCAACTTCCATCTTCATTAAAATTAAACAGGTATGAAGTCAAAAGTTGAAATATGACCTTCAATAAAAAGCTAATCAATCTATTTTGAGGTTGAATCTAAAAATCAGATTGATTTTCTAATTTGTCCATAAAAATTAAATCCCCATCTTCTAATTTAGGTAGAAGTTCCATTCCTTGAGTGATTTTAGCAAAAACATTAACAGGTTCGGCGGCAATTGGTTTCTCATTTGTCGAGAGAGGGGTTTTTCCAAAAAAGAGACAGCAAGCAGGATCTCGAGGCCAAAAGGCAACGTCTCCAATTTCTAGTTCAATCTGTGTATTTTCGTAACCTATTTCTTTTAAAGTATCTGGAAGGTAAAAAAACACTTCTTCCCCCCATACTTGTAACGGAACTTTATATTTCATAGGCAGGAATGCAAGGATCATATCAACAGTCCTTGGATTTAAATCCCTTCTTAGTTCTGCCACCAGCTCCCCAAAAGGTGTTTCAAATTTGATTTTAGTCATAATTCCAGCCCCACCAAAGCATTGATATAGTTTGTGTATTTTCTAATTTGAAATAGTAGAAGAATTATTGTAACATATTTATATTATTTCTTTCTCCTTTTTTTCCGTCGCATTTTTCGCATTCGTTTCTTGCGCCACTTTTCCCGCATTTTCATTCAATTTTGGAATTTTTTGATTTTTTCAATTTCATTTAATTGTTGGAACTAGTTAATTAAAATCTTTTTAAGCTTAATTGCTTTATAAAATTCATTCTATCCATCAATTGCTTTTTTATTTTCAGATATAATTTATTTTATTTC
>SUPS01000170.1 GCA_005191415.1 Candidatus Helarchaeota ASGARD archaeon Hel_GB_A | reverse complement strand
GCATATATGGTATTTTTCTTCAAGAAGCATCCATCCTAAGTATCTTAATTTGTTGCGATTATATTGATTATATTTTCTTTTTCAGATTTAATTGTTTTTAAAGGATATATAAATTAAGTCGGTTCTTTTCTAATTTATCAAAATAGACCTCGATATTTCTTGGAGGATTATTTATTTTTTTATTAATTATTGCTACAAATAAATTATTACCAAAATAGTGGAGATGAGCACTAAATCTTCGCCGAACTGCTCAGTACCATCGGAAGTTGGTCCGTTGCCCTGGTGACCCTCGAAGAATTCGTTGTATTCCTTACATAATCCCATCCGATTTTAAATAAATGGAGATATTTTTGAAGTTCGAGGCTTTAAAAGAACCATTCCATAGTGTATGGTTTTTGGCGAGGAATTTTTAAAACGCTTCGAACATTGTATGGTATAGGTAAAAAACAAGACGATGATGAAAAATCCGGTTCTCAGATCCACAGATGATGAGCGTACTACCTCTGAGTCTCCATTTTATTGATTTTAGATAAAGAATACGGTAATAGAATTGAAGATACCTGTACATGTAGGATTATTTGGGCATATTGACCATGGGAAAACAGCATTAGCAGCCAAATTAAGTGAAAAGATCTCGACAGCAGGGTTAGATAAACATCCACAAGCACGAGAACGAGGGATTACAATAGATATTGGATTTACGGCTTTTGATCTGAATGAATATCTCGTGGTTCTAGTAGATGCGCCTGGGCATGCGGATCTTATCAATAATGTGGTTGCAGCAGCCAACATTATAGATGTAGCAATTTTAGTAATTGCAGCTGACGAAGGTCCAATGATCCAGACAGGAGAACATATTCTAATCCTTGAAAATTTTGGAGTGAATTTAATAATTGCCCTAAATAAATGCGATCTCGTAGATCAGCAGAAATTAGAGAGAGTTAGCCAGCGGATAAGGGGAATTTTAAAAGGAACAATTTATGAAAACGTGAAAATTATTCAGACTTCAGCAAAGACGGGAAGGGGGGTCAACGAATTAAAAGAAGCGCTATATTCGATTTTAAAACCCCCAATTCGACAAATTGATGGGACTTTCAAAATGCCTATTGATCATGCATTTCAGATCAAAGGGGCGGGAACTGTATTAACGGGTACAATTCATCGAGGAAAAATAGCAATTGGAGATAACATTGAGATTGTACCTGTTGGACTTTCTGGAAAAATTAAGTCTATTCAAAGCTTTAGAGAGACTTTAACGACCGCGGCTGCAGGAGATCGCGTTGGTATTGCAGTACCAGGAATAAGCCCCAAAAAAATTTATAGAGGTTGTTATGCCACAGCACCAGGAACATTAAATAAAACAGATAAAATTTGCATTAAAGGACAAATAAATAGTTTATTTAAAGGCGTGTTAAAACCAAAAATGCAAATCCATGTGACAGTAGGGATGCCTACGGTTTCAGGCACAATATATCCTTATGAACCGTATGTTAAAAAGAATATTCTGTTAGAAGAAGTAAATCCGGGGGAAACCTTTTTTGCATATATTGCTTTGAACGAATATATTGCCATAGAGGCGGGAGATCCCGTCATTATTTCAAGGTTAGATTTGCCTCCTACCACTTTACGGATAGTTGGGAGCGGGATAGTAATAAATGCTATGCCTGAGCACCTTGAATTCTTTCGAGAGCGCCAGAAAATTGGAATTGTCCGTATCCCGAATCACAAACGGGGAAGTATAGTTGATGGAATGGTTCAGAGTAAAGAGGGCGCCCAAAAGCTAATTGGACAGAGTGTTATCACTGAAACAGGAATAGAAGGTAAAATACTTTCATCTTTTGGCACAAAATCATCCATGATAATAAAATTTACGCGAATTCCGAAGGAGAATGAGAAAGTATATTTAAAACGATTTAGGAAGTATAAAGTTTGAAAGAGTTTGAATTGAAATTTGAAGATTTAATTCCTCAAAATATGATGAAAAAGGGAGAAATCATTATAAATAGTATCCTTCGCCCCATCAAGATATTTTGGGAACAACGTAGAATCCCAGATGAAGGTTGGAGTGATGAGACAATTGAATTATGTTTGAAATTATTTGCATGGATGGATACGGATAAAGACCCTAAAGCAGTCCGAATTGGTGAGAGGGAGGCTAGAGTTGCATCACCATTATTGTCTAAATTAGCCTTTGGATTTAATCATGGAATTGGTAGAAGTGGGGAGATTGCAGCACCGCAGCCAAAGGCACCAGGCACTTCAATTATGTATCAAATAACTAATCGGCTTGCGTTACAGGCTTTGAAAAAATTCGGTGTGCCAAATCTGAAAAATGCAATTGTTGTACCACTTTCTACAGGGATGAGCATAGGGCTCGTCTTTGCAGCCATAAGACAGAAAGTAGTCCATAAAGAAGTAGTTTGCCCACGAATTGACCATACGTCCCCGATAAAAGGATTAGAGTTGGTCGGATTGAAGCCTAAAATTATTGAAAATAGGTTAATAGGTGATGCGGTTCAAATGGATATTGATGAACTTCAGAAAAATATTACAGAGAAAACCATTGCAATTCTTTCCACTACAACTTTCTTTCCACCCCGCGAAATGGATCAAATCAAAGAAATTGCGAAAATCGCCGCAGAACGAGATATTTTTCATGTCATTAATAATGCATACGGAGTTCAAAGCCGGATAATTATGAAGAAAATTCAAGGGGCAATAGATGCAGGACGGGTAGATGCCATCGTACAAAGTACAGATAAAAATTTTCTCACCCCTATAGGAGGTTCAGTTATTGCTTCGCCATCTGAAGCCTTTATTGAGGAAATTAGCAAATGTTACGCAGGAAGGGCTACGGCAGCACCAATTATTCAATTTTTTGCAGCAATACTCTCGATGGGGATTCAAGGATATGAAAAATTAAGAGATTTGCAAGAAAATAATCGAAAATTATTGGAAAAACTTCTAGGTGAAATTGCAGAAAAGTATAATGAACGTCTTTTGCAGATATCCAATCCAATTGCCTGTGCTATGACAATAAATAATTATAATCCTCGGAAAGTGGGCGGGATTCTCTATGAATTACGCGTAACAGGACCCCGAGCTTATGAAAAAGGTGAGAAAAAAGGTGCATGTTTTGATAATTATCCAAATAGCTATCTTTGCCTGAATGCAGCCATCGGAACACGTGAATCGGATATTCAAAATGCAATAATACGACTTGATGAAGCTTTAAATCAAGTTAAGTAAATCTTTCAATAAACTTATATCTTAATTTTTAGTATTTTTTGCTAAAATTTGACGTATGGTGAAGTACTATAAATATACTAGATCCAGCAAATATAGAAGAAATAGTTACAAGTTTTCCTAGTAAAACCAAAAATCTCCACCTTGAACTCTCTCCATCATTAGCATTTGATATACTTTATTTTATTTTAGCCACACCAAGATCTTATTGCATTAGATTAGAAGAATCCATCGAAACGGAAGATTATCGGGCGGATGCCCTTATTTCATTCACGACTTCCTCTGCTGATCAGATTCTTGTGCAACTCCAAAGTAATCATCTTGGAAAAACTTCATTGTGTGTATGGTCTTATGAAAAACAAATTATTGAGCAATTTCTATCTACAACTATTGAAAAAAAATTAACCGAAACCTTGACGAAACTCAAAAATTGTGACCCAGTACAGTTGCAAGATCTTCGAAGCGGAATTACAATTTTAAAAGAATTAGATCGCGCGTATTATTTCGCTTTAAGTGGAGAGAAATACCGTCGTATCTATTTCATGTTAGCAGATAGTCGAGAACGACTCTATAAAATCATGATCAAGGGGCGATATGGGAGTTTTAATCCAGCATTAATTGAAATGCAAACATATTTAGGATTGCTTTTACGTAGAAATCAAGAAAGTGCGATTCAGGAACCAGAATCCATTAAAGTGAGTTTAGCGACTCTTAAATGGAAAGGCTGGATAATCATTTTACTTAAAAAGATTTTGGATTTAGATGAGTAATTTAAAGGTATGGCGGCGACCTGGCGGAATCGAACCGCATACTCTCCGCGAGTATACCGGATTTGAAGTCCGGTGCCAAGGACCACCTCAGCTGCAGGTCGCCTCAAATAAAAAACTAGAGTTTTTAATGTTCTAAAATTACGTTATTTACAGCAAGATCCACATGGACCACTGGAGCTACACGAACCACAGGAGGCAGTTCCACTCGTGATCATACGATTTTTCTCATAAAGTTTCGTCCAGCAATCGCGGCATACATAAATATGACCTAAATCTTTATGCTGAGCCAAAAGTAAGCTGATATCGCCATTTTTTTTGCAAAGCTGGCATTCTATCATTCCGCATCACCACTTAGTATTAAAGGTTACGATCGAATAATCAAATTAAAAGATTTTATTTAGTATCTTTTAATAAGTTAAGGATGTTTATTAAACTTTTAAGAGTCGAATTGAAATTGAATATTAAAGAACTTGCTAAATCAATAGCTCAATTTGAAGGTATTACGCGGAAATTTCCCATCTCAGATTTTATTTTACCTCTGACGGATACTTTAATTCATAAATACTCACAGCTGGAGATTATTCGGAGCTTTGGGGAAGACTCAGCTGTATTAGGACTATCCAATATATCTTCCACTCATTTTTTTCTTTTAGCGATGGATGGAATGTGGTCGAAATTAATTGAGGCTGATCCAGAAATAGCAGGCTATTTTGCCGTATTAGTGAATGTAAATGATGTTATTTGTAAGGGGGGCGTACCCATTGCACTGGTGGATATGTTGTCCTATCAAAATGAAGAAATTGGGAGATTATTGGTTCAAGGAATGCTTCGAGGTTCTGAAAAATTTGGAATTCCAATTATAGGAGGGCATTTACATCCGAGAAATGAATATAATTCACTCGCTGTTGCCATTTTTGGAGTAGTTCCCAAAGATGAAGTGATATTTTCAAGTACCGCCGAAATTGGAGATGACATCATTATTGCGGTCGATTTAGATGGGAAATTTCATGAAAAATTCCAATATGCATGGGATACCACGTCTCATAAAACTCCAGAAAAGGTACAATCTAATTGTCGAATTATGCGCATTATCGCCAAACAGAAATTAGCGAATGCTGCAAAAGACATTTCCAATCCAGGAATGGTCGGCACTCTTGGCATGTTGCTAGATGCAAGTAAAAAAGGAGGTATTTTAGATATAACCAAAATTCCAATAAAAGCACAAACCCCTCTACAACAGTGGCTTTGTATGTATCCTGGTTTTGGAATGGTTATAACATGTAATCCAGCGAATTCGGATGAAATAATAAAAATTTTTAAGAAAAATGACATTGCAGCTGCAGTCTGTGGGAATGTAAATGATGGACACTTATTATATATTTCAGATGGGCAAGACAAAGCGATTGTTTTAGATTTTAAGAAAGATCATGTTTCGGGGATTGTTTAAAATATTTTAAAGATATAAAGAATTGAATTATGGTGGAGGGGGAGGAATTGGTATGCCGGCAACAGCAGATGAATTCAAAGCTTCGGGTAAAGAGTAGGTTCCAATAGTTAAGCCTAATCCAATAAATGCAAGTCCAATTAAGAGAAATATTAGCATAATAGTGGTGGAGTGAAGTTCTTTCATTTGAATTTTCATCCGTATATCTGAAATTTTAGATAATTTTTTTATATAGTAATAGATATTTAAATCTTAAGCCTGATGATTGTACTCGGATAGCCGACCTCCAGTAAAAAGAGGAGTGACGTTCCCTCGCAGGAATGAGGGCTTTTTTCACCATTTCGCGCCTTTTAATTTCCTTCGATATTTTTCCTTGAGATAACTTTGATAACGATTTGCCTCTTTTTCCTTTTGAATTAGTTCTCTCTCATATTTTTCTTCGATTAAGTCATCGTTTTCTTTGGGTTGCGAGCGTCCATATAGACCACATGTCCCATCAGGCCTTAATTTCCGTTTTGCACAGTAAGAATAAGTACATCGAGACCCTGTACATAAGTCGCCTTCAACAAAATTACATACAATGTAAAAACGCCCTCGGATTTTCTTTTTTGGTCCTAGAGCTCGCTTACTACACTTAAAGTATTGGCAATTTGGGTTACAATAGCGCGGAGACTGGGATCGACCTTTAGAACTAGTCGTCAAAAATAAGACCCTTCTTCAATCTCTCATCATTAAGGATTCTAATCAATCTTTATAATGAAGCTCTAACTTTTTTTACCTCTTCATTCATTAAAAAATTTTTGTATAAGTACGAATCTTGATTAAAATCATAGTAAAAGAGGCATTTAATACTCTAAAGTTTTGCTGATAAATATTCAATTACGTCATTATACCGTTTTAATTTTTCTGAGGCGGCATGTTTTTCTTTCTCATAGGCATCAGAGGTTAACTCACCAGCTGCGTAGCGAGCTTCTATCAATTCCAGTTCTTCTTGGATATTAGTTTTATTTGATTTCAGTTTTTTTATCCAGATATTAATTTTTGCTTTGAATGCACGAGATTTATTATCAATTTCTCGGAGTTGTGATTCATATTCATCACGTAATTTTTTGAATGCACTTTCAGTAACCTTTTTAGAACGGTATGCTTCATTTAAATTTTTCAAACGTTCCTGTATTTCTTTCTTTTTAAGTAAGTCTCGTTCAAAGGGAAGTTCTTTCTTTTCTGCATTTAATTTTTCTCGTTTAGCTTTGATTTCTTTTACCTTATTTTTAAAAGTTTTAATTTTATTTTCAATTTCGTCTGTTACTTCAATTTTCGATATCATTTCGGCTAAATCTTCTATTTTTTTTCGAATATCGCTCATAGCTCGATCAAGTTGCTCAAGCTCGACTCGTAAAGCGATTTGTTCGATTGTTTCTTCATCAAGTTCTTCTGGTTCTTCTTTTGGAGGAACTTGTTGGGCACTAGGAGGGGGATATGTCGTGCTTGTGGGGGAAGGAGGGGTGGGTTGTGGCGGCATCTGGGCAGGGTACGATCCTGGAGGGGGTACTGGAGATGGATATGTACCAGGGGGTGGTGTAGGAACAGTGGGCGTTGGTTGGGTAACTCTTGAATAAATATTTTGAGGTGGGGGACTTTCCAAAACATACCGCCCACAATATGGACAATACTTATCCTTTACGCGGATCACACGTTTGCAAAAAGGACAATTCTTATGTTGGCTCATTTCACTTCATCTTTTGTTAAAGACTATAATTCTCTATCCAAAATAATAAACACGGTTTATTATAAAATATTGTTTCTTTTTTTGTAAAACTATTTAAGATATTATTAAGCTCATATAGCTATTAGTAGAAAGAAAGACCATTGACGGCGGTCTATTAAGAGAGTGTTTCCCAATGATATTATAATAAGTGTACAACAAAATTAGTGAGGGTGAATAGCTTGGTACAAGATATTTTCGTGGAGATCTTTGCAAATCCGTTTGTGTGCTATATTTTATTGATGTTAGGAATCTATTTATTACTTTTTGGGATCGCTTCGCCTGGAATGGGAATGGAAGTTGCGGGAGTAATTTGTCTTGCGCTTGCTATTGTTGGAATTGTTATAATCGGGATTGACATAGCGGCAGTAGTTTTATTTATTGTAGGAATTGTCTTATTCATTGTAGAAGCACAAACTGAAGGAAGTTTACATGGGATATTTTCCTTTGGTGGAATTATTTGCATCATTACGGGGGGCATAATATTTCTCCAATCGCTTAGTGTAAATATGGGCGAACAGGAAATCATTATTCTTTATACTACTTTAATTACCTTTACAGTTTGCCTTTCAGTTATTTTTGGGGGAATTACTTGGAAAGTTATTGAATCAAAGAAGAGAGGACCTACTGAATCTTTTCTTCCCAAACCAGGGGATATTGGAATAGTTAAATCAGAGCAATTAAAACCAAGTGGGCAAGTTTTTGTGAAAGGAGAAACTTGGACTGCTGAATGTATTGATGGATATTGGCCTGTTTTTAAAAATGAAAAGATAATTGTCGAGAAAGTCGAAGGAGTTCGCCTTATTGTCCGCCCCTTGAATATAGATGAATGAAATTTCTTTTTAACTTAATTCTTTATTAAACAAATAAGAGAAGAATATAAAAAAATCAAACGATGAAAGAATAATAATAAAAAGATAAAACGATAATAGAATTTACTAAGGTGGTATATAAATGGATGATCAAATGCGATTCGTCGGGCAAAAATTAGATGAAATAACTGACAAATTAGATGCATTGAACGAAAATATTGCGGGGTTAGTTAATACGATTACCACTACGGGGCAGGAAATAGGAGAGAATGTGAAAAAACTTGCAGAAATTATAGAAAAATATACCGATAGTGTGATGGAGCAATCAAAAGAAAGTTTTGATAGGTCTAGAAATCAATTACTAGAAATATCACGAGAAATTAACACGCTAAAACGAGTAACAGGAATTGATCAATTAATGCGCATGAATACGGCGTTACAAGAGATTTTAACCTTGTTACAAAATTCAATTAACCCAGATCAAATTCAAAATCAATTGTTTGAGATATCACAATTCATAAAACTACAGGGAGGGTCAAAATAAGATGAGCGGACAACCCCCAGGAGCATCATTTATTCCATTCATGACGAGTGTTACAACAGACATATATGAACGTATTGATAAAGTTGCTCAAACCCTAGAAACCGTGAAACAAGCAATTAATGAATCATTAAATGGTATTAAGGAAAGTCTCGAAAAAATTGCTAAATCTATGGATGAAATGATTGAACAAAGTGAAATGAATAAAGAAATGACACTCCAAGCCTTTGCAGATACTACAAATAATTTAATTGAGCAGATAAGAGTTATACGAAATGAACAAATTGAAGGGTTAAAAAGTTCAGAAACCCAAGAGGTTATTGAATCAGTCAGTAAGACGGCAACATTATTGGAATCGCGTATGTATGATATACAGATTGCACTTTTAATAAATGGGGTTCATGCGTTAGTTAATGC
>SUPS01000169.1 GCA_005191415.1 Candidatus Helarchaeota ASGARD archaeon Hel_GB_A | reverse complement strand
GAACGACTTGTAAAAGGCCAACTCCAATCATTAGTTACGGGCTTGCTACGAATTATTAGATCTTATGATGCGGAGCTCCTCGAAATAAATCCGCTTATTGAAACAACCAATCATAAACTCGTTTGCGCCGATGCCCATATGGAAATCGACGATAACAGCTTATTTCGCCATTCTGAATACCAAGCAAATTTGGAATATTATCTTACACCTCTAGAATTAAAAGCACGTGCATTGAACATGTCTTATGTCGAATTAGATGGGAATATCGGTGTAATTTGTAATGGTGCAGGGCTGGTAATGGGAACAATTGATGCAATTCATTCAGTTGGAGGGAAAGCAGCCAATTTTCTTGATATCGGGGGTGGTGCTGATGCGGACCGGATGTACCACGCATTAAAAATCATTTCTAGCAATGAACGGGTACAAATCATCCTCATTAATATCATTGGGGGAATAACGCGGTGCGATGAGATTGCCAAGGGATTATTACGGTTTTTATCCGAAGGTACAACAATTAATTTTTCATTACGGCTCATCGGAACAAATGAGAAGGAAGGGCAGAAAATATTGCAACCTTATAAGATTGTCATCCATCAAAGCTTAAATGATGCACTTCGTCCCTTGATGAACTATTTATAGAGGAAAATTTTTCTCATAATTTCTTAAGATTAAAGAAATAAATATGATTTACTTATGGCTTTAATATCCATCTCAAATCCTTGTCGAGTTCTTCTTTTGTGTAATTAAAAGGAATATTTCTCTTTTTTAATTCTTTTAGAGCTTCTCGATAAGTGATTCCAGCAAGATCAGCAGCTTTCCAGAGTGAAATCGATCCTTCTCTATAAAGTTCCATCGCTTTCTTTATTCTAAAATTTTTTATTGATTCTCTTAAAAATTTCCGAATTATTATCCCTTTATCCATTCCTTCTTCTTTACTTATTTTCTCTAACTCATCAATAATGTCTTTTGAAAGACGAATAGAAGTTGTTATCATTTTCATATGTTACATAATAGTACAATGTATCATTTAAAAGTAAGCCCGACGCATAAAGAAAAATCCAATAGTTTGGATGATTAAATATTTAAAAGAAATATGCACCGAGAGTTTGTATAATACCAAAGAGAAGGACATAAAGGGTAAGGGGTATGCATAGGAATATATATGCCGGTGGAGTATAGCAGAGGGACCAAAAAAGTGGAGACCATGACAGTTGATCAATGCCAGTGAGTCCTATAAAGGAGAAGACTGCTTGGGAGTCGACTATGATGATGGAGGCAGGGATAAAGAATAGAAATAATCCAATTATTATCCAAAAGAATGTTTGAGAAAGAAAATTACGCGGATCCCTACCTAAATATGGCATTTTAGTGGATGATGCCTGCTGAGTGGGAAATGGCAAGGATGACAGAATAAACGCATCTAGAATAGAAATTAATCCGAAAATGTACAAGGAGATGGAAAGAATAAAGCATAAAATATTTTGCACAATGAATGGTAAGAATAAATAGGAGGTGAAACCAAAAGTTAGTAAAATTAATGCGTATTTTTTACTAACAGAAACATTTTTTAGACGGAGAAATTCAAATAGAAGAATTGTAGTGAGATAAATAGTTGCTACAGCGAATGCGAGGGTATTTTTCGTTGGAAAATTTTCGAGCCCCCAGAGGAGGTGGAAATAATATCGTTCAGGAATGAAGCAGGGTGTTAGGAGGAAGAAGAATAAAATTCCGAATGCTACTCCTTTTGGATACCAAAAACGAATTTTAGTAGGGAAATCTTGAAAATAATTGAGATGTGCCTTTTTGAAAGAGAAGCAGAGAATACCTGAAATGCCTATAAAAACCAAAGCAGCAATCCATATCAAATCAGTATAATAGTGGAAAGGAATAAGTAGGATTATTATCGCAGCAAGTAAAATGGAATAGAGAAAAGATCTTTTTCCTACTTTTTGTGAATAATATAAAAGATGACTGGATTGTATTTGCCGCGATAGCAGAATCCCTGTAGGAAAACCGAAAATAATGATTAATTGAGGCGAAAATGAAAATAATAGAAATCCGAATGATGCAAAACTTATTGCAAAAATTGTAGTTTCCCGAACGCCTATTCTTTTTTCAAGGAAGGATTTTAGATTAATTCCTAAATAAATGGAGATAATGAAATATAGCAAGTAAAAAACGCTTAAAATGGTGGAATAAAAACAGTAATAGATAGCCAACAGAAAGGAAAGATCAAGACAGAAATAGAAAATTTTAACAATTGTTCGAAATGTTGAAGATGGCAGCTCTTTTTCATCATCGGCTGTAGAATTTTTGACACCAAGCCAAACAACACCTAAAGCAAATAAGCTGATGATAAAGGAACCGATGCAAATGAGCAGAATCGTGGATTCATTTAACCATGAAGATGTTCTGAGTTCTTCTTGATATCGTTTGAAAAGTTCAGAGAAATGGTCAGGGCGTAAAAATGTAAAAGTTGTGTTTGGCAAGGCATCTATTACATTTTTAATTTTAGTTATAGAGAAATCCCAGCTATTATATGCGATAAAAACAAATATAGGAGAGCTAGATGCGAAGCTGGCGATCGAATTGAGTTTTCCAAGGATCTCATTCTCACGTTCAACCCAAATTGAATGAAAGATGGGGACATCATTTATCACATAATTTGTTTCCGCCTGGAAATCGTGATAATCCAGGAAAATCCCTGTGAGGTTTAATTGGGGCGATGTATATGCTTTCAAGACTTCTTCAGAATAGTAAGGTTGATAACTTTCGTATCCATTTAAAAGCCAAACCTGGCGCATATCACATTGGTCCATGGCATATTTGGTCGAGTTTAGAAAATCTGGAAAATATGGATTTAAATCAGGGTATGTATAGCCAGCACCAGATGGACCCGCCAAGAAATATTCGTTTGGAGTGGCATTTTCGTAGTAGTATCTTAGCACTACGGGGCAAAGCTTAGTCATCAATGGTTCAAGAGTGAATCCTAAGGGGACAGTCCCTCGATCAGGATTTTGCCAAAGGTTGAGCAGGTAATCCATATCCATATTAACATTATCGCCATCGCTAACGATTACAGTAGCATACACCTTATTTTCAAGGGGAATTGCAGAAATATTCAAATCGACAGATTTTTGAGTGAGTGTGGTATCTTTGAATGCACTCAAAACAGTAAGATCGGGGACAGCTGCACACAATGAATATTTTCCAGAGCGTGAGAGCGTTTTTACAGCTTCATATTCCCCAATTGCACCTCCTGGATCATTGAACCATCCCCATACAGGAATATTTGGGGGAGTTTCCGCCATGATCTGGCGAAATAGTTGGATTTGGTTGATATCTCCAAAAGGGCCTGGATGCAACCAGATTGTGAAGATTTTACAGGCAACGATATAGTCACGAAAATAAACCTTTTCAGGAGGGCGGCTTGCAATCATTTTGTGATTCGCGAAGGGCCAGTATTTTTTCCATGCCCACGAATATAAGGAGACTCGTGATGTAAAATTCCCTCGGAAATCATAGAATGGCTGCAGTCCTAATTGGGATGTAAAGTTATTTAGCATCTGATAATGAATCACGACACAGCCATTTAAGCCTGCCAAGAATGTCGCCACATTCACCGTATCTAAAAATTGTTCATCATAAATAATAACACCTTGAATTGAACTATTATACCTGAGAATGATTTGCCAGTAGGTTTCATTATTTAAAACTGTGTAATTTACGCCATAGTAATCGTGTAATCGGTCTAACCAAAATTGATCAGAATCCCGGAATATAAGGTAAAGGGAGGGGTGTTGCTTGTTGATGAGACCTTGCAAAGTCGTTAATGCAAGTTGTTGCTCATAAGGAAGCCCTCTTACATCATATACGTTTAGATGGGTCGGTTGTGTAAAATTTGAAAAGATATTAAAGCAGGTAGGATCCCCCGTGATTCCATCTGATAAATCAGCCCCATTCCATTGAATGTGGGTATAATTGAAAATATACGGCGGGATCCATAGTGGAACAAAACCAATAATGATAATAACAGAACTAAAGGCGATTAACGAAATTAAACGGGATTTTCTCATTGTAAATCTATAAATATACAAAATCTCTAAAAATATTTCCTAGAGTTTTTTCTTTTCCTTCGAATTAATTTTTTTAATTACCTCCTCTAAAAATTTACTAGAGTTTTTAAAATTGAAACTACTTTTGTCCCGATTATTTTTCTAATTGCCATTTTTCGGACCATTTCTTCTATTAAATTAGGAATATTATGTTTTATCCATTATTGTTGGATTATTAGATGATTTTCCGCTTACATGTTTCCTCTTTTTGAAATAATAAAAAGTGCTAGAAATGGCTCCTATAAGAATCAATGACAAGATTAGAATAAGGAGAAAATTATCTAATTCTTTGGGAATCGTAATTTGTTGTCCAGCGGTTATTGTTCCAATATTTCCTGCAGAATCAATCGCCTGTATTTGATAAATATAGGTTTTACCAGGTTCCACGTTATCATCCAGATAGAATAATTGAGTGGTATTCGCGATATTGATATTATCTCGATAAATCAGGTAGGTTACATTTGTCAAATCCGTAACTTCATTCCAGCTTAAATAAATTGAAGAACCTTGAATTTTGACTTGAAAATTTGAGGGCATCGTTGGATTTGTATTATCTATGTAAAACCAAACAAGTATAGAGGCGGATAAACCATCTGTATTATTTCCCACAATAAAAATAGAAATTATCCCATCAAGTATTGATGAACTGTTGGAAAAACTAAATGACCCTTGAGAACTGCCGGATGGATCGATGTCCAGAGTAAAATCAGAGTTATTGATCCAAATGCTATGAATATGGCTACTCATTCCCCACATTTTTCCACTAATTATTATTTGAGCCCCGCTAATCGCAGTTCCATTTCCCGCTGGTGTTTCCAAGGAAATTAATGGATGCCGTGGACCAAGATTATTCATTATAAACCATACAATTACGATTTTCTGATTTTTTGCATAGTCTGTCACGTTGATTTCTATTGCAATAATACCATCTGAAAGATAAGTTTTATTTTTAAAACTGAAGACACCACCATTCGTGCCTTGAGGAGATAAGACAGTTTCAAATCTGTTCGTATCATTTATGGAAACTGAATATATTTTACTTCCAGTTCCCTCACAGGTCCCGTTTATAAAAACAGTGTTATTATTAATAAAATCTCCATTATTTACCGGATATGTGATTATTACGGTAGGTTTGATTGTATCTATTGTTACATTGATAAAGCAAACAATTTCGTTTAAATTCGAAGCATTATCTTCTATTGTAATGTTAATGTTATATTTTTCTCCAGGATTATTTGGTTCAATTGGACCTGATATATTATAAAATGCCCAATGTGTTAAATTTCCTTGATTCGTACTCCAAATTCCTATTCCTCCTGTTGCATTGGACGCTGAAATGTATAATGATTTGATGCCCGAACTAGGTAAAGGATCATCAACTGTTCCATTAATCCAAATTTTGTTATAAACATTTGCAATTTGTGGTTGCTTAGTAGCTGAATCTTGGATACCATTAGGACATTGAGTATCGACAAATATTGTGGCATTGATAATTGTAAAATGATTTGCCATATCCGAAATGTTAACTTTGATTGCCCATGCCCCATCGGGGACATATGATTCATTTCTGAAAGCCCATGATTCGTTGGTATTTAAATTGACTGACCATATGACAGGACTTGTAATATTGTCTTCCTGAATAATTACTTCTCGTACCCCTGAACCCGTTCCATCACTTGCAGTTCCATTAACCCAAATATAACCATTTTCATCTGTGTTTTGAGGTTGTTGAGTTTGTAAATCCTGGAATCCAGTAGGCGGGTCTAAATCTATAATAATACTAGTCAATTCAAGTACGAAATTCAGTTTATATAGAGTTTGATCTACAAGAGTGATATTGTACAAATGAGTTCCATTTTGATTCTCGTTATAAGTTATTGTATTGCCTGTTTGATTTGCAATCACTGTCCCATCTCGTTCCACGCAAAAATACTCAATCCCCTGGTTACAATAGGCTCGAAACCAAGTGGAATATTCATTATAGACAATGGAACCATCTGAAAAATTTGTTAACACTCCCATCGCATTATCTGACAGAGAAACGCCTTGATTAGCTGTAATATTTTGTCCAATAAATCTTCCTGTCCCAAAGGTTTGAAAGTTGTACCTTATAAATGAATCTATCGCTATATTGAAAGAATTATCAAACCCTATCAGTCCTTGATTTACAAAACTCTGATTTACTTTAGAAAACCCATTATTCCTAGTGACAATTTCGTCAATCCAACTGTCAAAAGCATAAAAAGTCCCATTTTCCTTTACGTCTAATTCATCTATAGTTGAATTATAGATTTTTAGACTGGAATTTCCCAAAATGGTCGGTTGCGTCCTCGAGGCTATTGTATTATTCATTATTACAGTAGCGGTATCATATGTGATTAGCTCATTTACAGTATCAGAATGAAAATCTACGGAAAAATCGGTATAATTTATTTTTAAAGTAGCATTGTTATGAACATTGATTGAATAGAGGTAATAATCATTGAAGGAACAACTCGACCAGTTTGCCGTAAGATGGTAATTTCCTGTCACGGATGGTCCTTGAATCAATCCATCGCCATCAAATTGGTATTGATATTTCAAATAACGCCCACTCACACCAACCAACTTAACGAATGAATAATCCATAGCATATACATCAGTAGTTACTGTGAGATCAGTTAGATTGACACGAGCACGACCACATACATATATTATCCGTAGGGAATCAATCGTTTCGATTTTCCCTGTTGCATTATCATAAAAATAAACATTATTTAATTTTAAAGTCGGTTGATTTATCGCTTCGACGCTTCCATTATCATATACCATGACAACCATGTAGTCATTAGTGTTACTTATAATCCCTTTCGCGTTATCATAAACATAAAAATTGCTCACAGCATCAGAAACAGTTATTTCAGAGAAATCATAAGCAGATGCCTTTGTCACACTTGAACCACTTATGGTCACATTAGCAGAATTAATGCATCCTATGTCAATTTCATCCCAAGAAACAATTGAATTTATTAGTAAACAGGTATTTGTGAAGGCCCCTGAGGGAATATTATTAATATAATTTCCATTACCATAAAAATTAATTTGATACGCAGCCCAACTTGTTATTGAACAATTATCTAAAGTTACATTAGAAAAATCCATGGCATAAAATCTCCCAACAGTCGAACTCTTCAAATACCCAGCACTTTTTTCAAAATATTGTAAAGATTGAATATTTAACACATTTTCAATATTCATCACCGATTTATCATACAACTCAATTTGATAAGGGAATTGTGTCGTATGTGTGGAATTTCTATAGATTATCGTTGAATTATCGTGGCCAGTTATTACACTCGCATCAGTACAATTATTAATCATTATAATACTATTTTCATATGTTGTTATCTCGCTTAATTTTGAAGAAATTATAGTAACATTTGCGGAATCGTAGCAAGAAATTGATCCTTGAATTGTTGCGTTAGTAATTGTTATTTTAATATTTCCATAAAAAACGAGATCTTCTGAAGTAATATTATTTGAAATTAAATTATCTACTATTGATGCATTTAATTCATCAAAATACAAGGTTTTTGAAGAAATAACAAAATCATTGAGCTTCTGATTAATATACGGAGATTTTGAATGCCTAAGGAACCCATTAATAAGGAAAATTTGTATCGATATAATTATACTGAAAAGTATTAGAATTTTCAAACTATTTTTCATACTTTTTCACCTTAAATCCTGCCTTACCCAAATACCCTAAGTGAAATTGATATAAAAAGGAAGTAAATAAACTCTTTTTCTTCACTTTTTTTTCTGAGCTTATTAAATTTTTTAATCTAAATTAGATTATATACCTTAATTCAATCCTAAGAGGCAATTTCTTTTCATATAATTATATGCTTGAATTTATAATATGCTTGAATGTTCTATTTAAACTTTATTTAAGTCTATTGGAAAGTCTGAACTTCAGTGGTTGAATTTATTGTGGGAAGAAGAGGGACCAGATGGTTTAGGATGTGAATTCTTGGCTCTGAGCGATATAGATAACGACATTAAAGACGACACAGTTGTTGTTTTAGAAGACACGAATGGATATCAACACAGATTCATATGCCGACATTATAATAGGGCTCGGAAAGTATTTTGATGGAGATGTACCTGTTACCGCTATTAATGGTAGCAATGGTAATTCTCTATGGGATTTCACGACTTCGGGCACTTCTAATCACATTTATGCCATAGAAATTGCCAATTTAGACAATGATTCTACTCCTGAAATAATTGCTGGCTCGGGAGGGGGCTCAAGTTCTAATGTGTAAATATATTAAATGTGGATATGCGATATTTCCAGATCGATACGACAGATTTTGATCAGGACAATTATGGAGAACTCATCGTGAGCAATTTCGCTGATGGCCTCAATTATGATGCAAAAGAATATTTATCCTGATTTAGGTATTACATCTTCTGATATTTCGTTTTCCCTTCCATCCCCTACTAAGGGGAATCGGTCACGATTAATTGTACAATTTCAAATGACGGAAACGAATTTCTATAATTTTTTCCATCGATTTTAGTACTTGATTTGCATCAACATGTACAATTGGTGGAATCCACTCTAAATAATTATTTTTAATTGGAATTGCATCCTCTGGTGATTATATAGGTTGAATCTGCTTTGGCAATGACTGAAATACTGCCCCATGAATGCCCAGGTGTTCCAGTAACTTCTATATTCTTCTCCAATACAAACCACGCAAATAAAAAAAATTTTCTTAGAAGGCGTAATTATTATAAAAGGATACATTATTTAAATAAAAAAATTAGTTAGGTTTAAGGGACAATTTGTGAATTAACAAAAAGGGAAAAAAAGGAAAATCTTTTCATGAAGTATATCAACGAACAGGATAATCTTAATAGAACTCAAATAAGA
>SUPS01000168.1 GCA_005191415.1 Candidatus Helarchaeota ASGARD archaeon Hel_GB_A | reverse complement strand
ATTTATACATTTATAAAGAACTCCTACTATTTAAACTAAATTTATTATATTGGATTTATTTGAAAAATTAAAAATTCCCCTTTAATGGGGAAAATATCATCCAATATTTCATAAAAGCTAAAAATCTTTCTACATGAAGATTGTTAGTAGGCTTTCATATTGTAATTGAAGGACGGCTTCAATTCCAGTAATGATAATGAAAATGATTAGGAAGATTCTATTGTTTAACTTATTCCAAAATTGTTTTGCTTCCCAAAGGGGTGAGAGATCTTTTCGCATTTTCCATAGAATAAAGTAGCAGATTACTCCTGTAATGACACCAATTACCACACAGATGAGCCCATTCATGAGAAATGCATAATCTCCTCCTTGGAATAATCCGCCGAAACCTCCCATTATCACCAAAGCCGCCACAATTGTGCTAATAGTACCGATTAAAAGTGATATCAAGAAGTTTTTCGAAGGCGCGATAAATGCAATACTTCCGAACAGAATTGTAGCAATCGAGAAAAGAATGAGTGGAATGATTTTATATACCGCTAATAGGCGTAACTCAGGGGCTAAAGTTACGATATAACTAACCATATTGATAGAACATAGGAGATAAACTCCACCTAGGATATACTCAAAGACCAGCCACCCATCCTTTCTGGGAAGGCCATCTCGGGCTCCGAACATTTTAGTAGTTTCTGCCAATCGAAAGATAGAGAATAATAAGACACCTAAGAGAAAGTATCCTGCCTGAATTTCGACCATTACACATTCCTCCATGCCGTTAAATTTAGTTGATCGATAACAAGATTGTTATAATCTATGCAAGTGACTGATAATTGTGTTCCATTCACGACCACATCACAGAATTGATACGTGTTAGCGGCACATTGTGTCCATTGTGTTTCTCCCAAATACACTTCTAATTCTGCCCCGCCTCCACCAGTAATGATATACGGGATCCCATCGACTTCTAATCGTTCATAGTGATGATGATGTCCTGCAAAGACCAGATCAACTCGATAAGGGATAAAATAAGGCTGAACGACCTTCTCGATAATTTCAGGATGATTCTCTGTCGCCGAATATGGAGGGACGTGAAAATATAAGATGATCCAATTTATTTCGGGTGAATTATTGGCTTTAAATAAAGTTTGGTTTAGCCAATCAAGCTGGGTCTGCGTTAATATATCCTCATCCTCGATATTCATACTAATAAAACAGACATTGCTATAATTAAAGGAATAGTACCACTCTATTCCAGGATAATTCATATATTTCAGGTAGGTCTGCCCTGCATCATGCTCGCCCCCCCATTCGTGATGTTCGTGATTTCCCATCGAAACCATGTAAGGTACATTCTTCGTCAATACGTGTATCTCATTGAAAAATCGATCCCAGTGATCATCTCTAGTGGGTCCCATAACGATATCTCCCACATTGAGAACAAAACGTGGGTTTCGGGCTTTTATAAGCTGCAATATTTCTGAATGTTTCGAAAACCCAAAAATATCGGGGCGTGTATCTCCCAACACCGCAAATCGGAACAATGATTTACTTCCAAAAGCTGGCGCGGTGTGAAACTGTTCCACTTTATTCATAAATGCATAGGTTGCCTCCGTCGCATTTATCAAATAATAATAGGTCGTGTCTGGCAGTAAATTCGTGAGATTGAAGAAATGCAATGTGCGAACTTGATTCTCAGTCTGTGACATATTCAAATTCGAAGAACTTAGCCCATAATAAATGGTTGCATTGCACGCTTGAGGTGTCTCAAAACTAATCCCGATACTGGTCTGCGGATCTCCTATAAACGATAAATACGGGGGTTTATAATTCTGAGTTCGAAACCATGCCCCTATATTGTTAAGATAAAGCAATCCGAACAATCCTAATAAAATTACAAAGAAAATCCCTAACTTCTTCAAACCAATAAGTATTTCCTTCTTCGAACTCATGACACGACCCTCTATATCTAATCATTTAGTAATCATCTAAATCTGTAAATTAATCTTATGTTAGATTTCTATACTACAATAATTCGTGACAAACGTCGCTTTTCAAAAAGTTTAGAATTCAGAATCCGATGTTTCCTTTATTATTCAGCTCAAATCCACGAAATAACTACAGTTCTCACAAATAGAAATTACTGCTCTCTTTTATTTATGTCTATTTTTGATGTTTTAAGATAAGCCCTTTCAGAACCCCTGAATGTTCGCCTTTCTCGACAACAATATTCCCATTTACAATCACATACTCAATCCCTTCTGGATACTGATTGCCATTTGCCAATGTCGCTTTTTCCCGAATGGTCTTATAATCAAAGACCACAACATCCGCCATATTGCCTGTCTTGAGGATGCCTCGCTTAGGGAGATGCAGAATGCTGGCTGGGAGCGAAGTCATCTTCTTAATAGCTTCTGCCAACTCCAGCCACTTATTATTTCGTACAAATCTTTCTATGACACGAGGAAAAGTACTGAATGTTCGAGGATGATTATTTCCCTCGAGAATCAGGAGGGCATCCGAGCTGACGCAGACAAAAGGCTGTTGCAATAAAGGAGCAACGCTTCTCTCCTCATCTTTAAATTGAATTCTGATAATTATGCCGCCCTCTTCGTCTCGCATAAAATCGAGGAGTGCATCAAGTAGGTTTTTGTTGGGATAACGCGTTTTTAATGCATCAAAAAGAGTTTTCCCATTAAATTCAGCACTTGTCGTATGGAGTAGCGTCACTTTCCTTGCCAAAACTGGAAGCATCAATCGTTTTAAAATCATTTTTGGGATGATTCGTAAATACCATGGCGCCCCTGCTAAAAACATTGCGAATACTCGCTGAAAAATTTCTTTCTTTATCCGTTGTCTCGTTTCTGGATTCGTTAAATTTTCATTAAAATCTTCAAACACCCACGATTCCAGAAGCACGAAAGGAAGATTAGTCATGCCATCATCATAGGGAACCACATCGGCAGTTATTTTCAATCCTTTTTCTAAGGATTCCTGGACTAATTGTATCGCATTTGCAGTGAGTTCATCCACTTTATACCGACTTATCACGCTCCAATGCGAGATATGCGCCCTAACTCCTGCCTCCGCTGCAATGCGGATTACCTCTGCCATCCCTACATCGAGAATATGAGCGCCCTCATTACGCATATGACTATCATAGATCCCGTCGTATTCTGCCACTACTTTAGCTAATTCGATCAGCTCTTCAGTTGGAGTTGCAGAACCTGGTGGATAAACTAATCCCGTCGATAAACCGAATGCCCCCACTTCCATATTTTCTCTTACAATTTCTTTCATTTTCTCTAACTCTTCTGTTGTTGCTGGACGCATGTCTAACCCCATTACACATGCCCGCACATTTCCTTGCGGTATCATAAATGCCAAATTTACCGAAACTCCTTTCTTCTCCAGGTCTGCAAAACATTCCTTTAAAGATGGCCACAATCTCGGTTTAACCGCTAGAGCCTTTTGGCCAAATTCATCGTAATATTCTTCTACCACTTTTGTCGCAGGTGCAACTCCAAGCCCACAATGCCCAACCAACAAGGTCGTTAATCCCTGCATCACAAAAGCTTCCGCCCTGTTCGCCTCAAAAATATTGAAATCGGCATGATTATGCATATCAATAAAGCCAGGCGTCACGATTTTCCCAGATGCATCAATAATCTCTGCTTCACTATCCTTTATATCTTCGCCAATTGCCTCTATCATCTCTCCATTAATTAAGAGATCAGCTTTGTAACCTGGCACGCCCGTACCATCTAGAAGCGTGCCTCCTTTAATCAACAGCTTCATTTTTTATCCCTTCTTTAATTCCACTTAATATTTCATCCCATTTTTTTGGCTATAAATCTAGCGACTTATATGGAGTTTGCCTAATTGTTCTTTCATCCTTTCTGTTTCTTGTTTATTTGGATAGAAATAGATGAAAATTAGGCTTATTAAGAGCGCAATGCTCGGAAATAATCCCATCGCCATTCTAATACCTAAAAGAGCGGATTCCGGTTGCAGCCAAGGATCCGCCCCTTGGATATACCCCATGGCGGCTAGAGTTCCTGCCAGCACCCCTTGGGCAAATCCAATAGCAGGTTTCGTGAAGAGGGCATTGGTACCGAAAAACATCGCTTCCCGACGTTGATGCGTCCGCAATTCATCGTAATCCGTCGCCTCGGCTATCATAACATTGCCAAAAATCAAAGCGCCTGAAAGCCCAAAGCCAACTACTGCGAGACTCCCAAATGCCATCCAATAGGTACCTGCGAAAAACAGAAGTAATAAACCGATGCTAACAATGGTAGTGCTCAATATGACGGCAAACCGGACGCCTCTTTCCCTCCCTATACTTTTATAGACGAGAAACCCAGGTAGTAAAGTTAAAAAAAGCGCCCCAAACAGGAGATACTTCTGTATATCTGTCGCTTGCAGGACATTCGCAGCATAAAAAATAATATTGGCAAGTACCAGCGATGAAGCGAATTGCACCATAAAGTTCCACCCAATAAACGCCAGAAAGGGGCGGTTCTTAACACTATTCACCACTGCACTCACAAGCCCCAAGGGCTTCTTCTCCCACGTCTGCTTCCGCTCATGATAGAAAAAAGTCGGAACCACAAGTACTGCCATTGCAATAGCACCCCCAATAACCACAAATAGGAAAAATCCCATAACATCATCTTCCAAAAGTAACGGAAAGATGAATGAGACCGCCATTCCCATCATTGCAAAGAGCTGGGCAGTTAAATTGATTTTCGTCCGCTCGGAAGTCAGAGTCGTGAGTTCGGGCATAATCGCATTATAACATCCTGCTACAAATGTATAGCAACCATCAAAAATAAGGATAAATACCAATAACCAAATCCCTAAGGTAAGCTGGTCTAAATTGAGAAAAGGATAAAACAGAAAAACCGTAGAAAAGAACCAAACTGGCGTAAGAAACCTTATATATGGAATCCGACGCCCCCATCTCGAACGAGTACGATCGGAAATCCATCCAAATATAGGATCGTTCAACGCATTGTAAATATTATAGAATACTACCATAATTAAGCTATAAAAGCCATAATTCAACTGCATGACATCAAGCCAAAACCATGCCGTAGCGGCAGCTTGGACACCATTGAACAATTGAGTTCCAAAAAGCCCACTCCCATACAATACTCTGATTCGTGTTGGTACTATTACTGCCATAGAATCGCCGAGCGTCGATGAAGATACTTGGGTCATTTTCCGTCACAAGCTCAGTTTTGACTTTTTAACATATCTTTTTTATTGAAAGTTCTATTGGCTTCCATTATAGAAATGTTTTGGTAGAAAAATGTAGCCAGCTGTTTTGGTAGAATCTACGCTCCCCCCCTTATTACATTTATCTGGAATTACGAGTTCGGAGTTGGTAGCTTTTAATGGTTCCAGTTTTCA
This sequence comes from Candidatus Helarchaeota ASGARD archaeon Hel_GB_A, assembly GCA_005191415.1. GTDB lineage: Archaea > Asgardarchaeota > Lokiarchaeia > Helarchaeales > HEL-GB-A > HEL-GB-A. The sequence goes on along the minus strand of SUPS01000168.1, from coordinate 3,644 downwards.
TAAAAAAAAGGGGAAAATTTATATCTTTTTGCTATTTAGGGGTTTTCAAACCAGAATGCAAGAACTCTATCCAGATTTAGTCGGATATAATCGCCAATAAGGACAAAATTACTATCTCCAATTACACCATTCAATTTTGCTTTGAAATCACCATCACCTTTAACACCAGCTGCTGTCACACAAACTACCATGTATTGTCCTACTTTTGATTCAAATAATTTCTTCAATTCTGCATCCATTCACATTCCTCCTAAAATAGTATGAAAATGAACACTAAATACGGAAATTTTCGGTCTTCAAAATACCTTACCGACAGAATGAGGGCAAGAATCGTGGTGCTGACTATAAATACAATTCCCCAAATACTCAAAACTCTATGACTCACGGTCAATGGAGACATAGCTGCAAAATCAAATCCAAAAATAAAGAGAAAACTGAAAAAAATACTCATTCCCATACAGGCGAGAAACCAGTAATATTTTTTCTCGTAGAAAACTTTAGCACATAAATATCCAAGCGTTGTCGGCATTCCTCCCTCAACAGGACCCTGCAGGAACGCCGTCCAAGGAACATCTATCGGATAGCCGAAGATTGTTGGTGGCGAGTACCACGCCCTCATCCCCGTTAACTGCAAGACTAATTCCAATACAAACCAACAAACCGATGCAAAAATGAAAATTTTATTAAAATTCTTATCTCCCACTTTAAATTGGAGTACCACGCCTAAGATTATCAATGCAATTATCATAAATACATAGGCAGTCATATCTCCCGAATAATACCTACTAATCCAAACATTAATATCTCCAATTTTTACTACCATCTTTCTCCACCTATAAATATTCCATTCCTATTTATTATATCTCTAACATTTTCACCCTGCAACAAGCTGGGACGTTAGATACGCCGCCTCTATTTTATCATCTTCGTAACGAGATAATAACTTATTTATACACCTTATATCATAATAGATTTTCATTACAAAATCATTTTAAAGATGTGGTCTAAGAATGAAACGCAAGGAATTATTCTTTCTTCTCTTCTTAATTTCCTTATTCACACTATCTAATCTCAATAGAGAGCAAATAAACTCTTCCACTCAACCAGCTGATAATCCCTTCAATTTATACGTCAAAAACTTCATTGCAATTAATGGAAACGAGGCTTTAAATAGTACCGCAAGCGCAGGAAATGGCTCAGCGAGTAATCCATATATTATCGAGAATTATATCATTAATTCAAGCAGTTTACCAATTCCAGGAATTACTATCCAAAATACTAACGCCTATTTTATTCTGCGTAACTGTACTATCATTGATATTGATGATTCCATATCAAATGCGGGAATCTATCTCAATAACGTAACAAATGGAAAAATAGTCAATTGTAGCGCGAGTAACCTTCCTGGTATCGCATCTGGACTCTATGTTAATAACTCACAGAATAATAATATCTCCTACAATACATTTAGTGGGAATTGTTATGGGATTATTCTAACCATGGAATGTGAAAATACCCTCCTCCTCCGAAATAACGTCGATTATACCCAAAGTTCATATGGAATTTATCTGAACTATTCAAATAATAACCAATTAATAAATAATTCTGCCAATTACTGTAATGATTCTCTCCGCTCTATTATCACTTATGGCATATACCTATACCATTCTCATAACAATACATTACTTCAAAATACTGCCAATGGCAACACCTTTGCCGCTACTGGAATTATGCTAGAAAACTCAGAAAATAATACTATTATCGAAAATATTGCCAATTCTAACGAGAATTACGGAATTTGTATCGCCTCCTCGAGTAACAATAACCATATCGCCCGCAACACCGTCTTTAACAATTCTTACGGCATCTATTTACGGATCAACTGCTTCAATAATACGATAACGAGCAATATTGCAAGCAATAATACAGATACAGGAATTATCCTCCAAAACTCTTGTAATAACAATACTCTTATCAATAATTTCGCCAATAATAACACAAATATCGGTATTTATCTTCTAACCTCATGTAATAACAATTCGCTAATTGCCAATATCGCCTCTCATAACACTTATGGCATCGTCGTGTATCTTACAAGCGAGAATAATAACCTTACACGCAATAATGCAACTGAAAATTCCTGCGGCATCTCCATCGATTCGGCAAATAATAACACTTTATTCAAGAACTCCGCTTTTAATAACTCCCTCTACGGAATCTGGATCGATTCTTCTGATTATAATCACCTACTGGAGAATCTAGCCTTCAATAATACCCATTCTGGGATCATCTTAGCCTCAAGTGATCACAACACCCTGATTAATAATACGGCACAAACCAATGGCAATCTGGGCTTCTTCCTCTTCGCCTCAACCTATAACCAACTATCTCATAATACCGCTCAGAAAAATAGCCACATAGGGATCAGCTTGAACTCCTCTAGCAACTTTAATAATCTCCTCGAAAACCTCGTCCAAAATAATACCGCTATGGGCATCTACCAAGATAATTTGACTTATTATTCTAATTTCTCGGCGAATACCATTATCTTCAATGATGGTTACGGAGTTCGCATAGAAGGGCATTTGAGTCTCTTCTATCGCAATGTTATCCTCCTAAATAACCAGTGCCAGGCAGGCTACCAAGCCTACGATACGGGCTCCTCCAATTTATGGATTGATAATATCATCAATTGTACAGCGGATCACGATGGCGATGGACTTCAGAACGCGGACGAGATTCTTACTGGAACCAATATCTGGAACCCCGATACCGACATGGATTCTCTACAGGATGGCTTTGAGGTAGAAAATGGCACTAATCCGCTGGACCCCGATTCTGATAATGATGGGCTGAATGATTATACCGAACTTTACGCCCACTTCACCAACGCTACCAACCCCGATACCGATTCTGATGGACTGTCCGATGGAACCGAGGTGCTCACCTACCAGACTGATCCTAATTCTCCCGATACCGATAACGATGGACTCTCCGACTCTGACGAACTTGGAAATAATACGAACCCGCGCGTTGCTGATACCGATAATGACCAGCTCCTCGATGGATTGGAACTGATTTATGGGACTAATCCTCTTTTGAATGATACTGATAACGATGGCTATCTGGATGGAACTGAAATCGCCCTCGGGACTGACCCCAACGACCCCTCTAATTACCCAGGAAAAACTCTCGAAGAAAATATTTCCTTCCTAACTTCCCTTCTATGGATCTTCCTTGGAATTATAATCGCCTTGGGTGTTGCTACCTTCCTCCTCTTCAAGAAAGGACGTAAATTACCTCCTCCCACAAAAATCCTTCCCTCTAAAAAACCAGAATCCCCAACTGAAAAGCAACCTCTCTCCTCCTAAACATTACAATTAACCAAATGGTGAACTCATTGGATGAAAAACGAATTCTTTATGAATACGACCTCTCTGAGAATCCCCTCCAGCGCATTATCCTTATTTTCAAGAATGGCGACCAAATTGAGTGGGATGCCGACCGCGATCAGGTCCATATCTCCGTCAACATCAAATTCAAAGATGAATCATAAATCCACCCTCCTTTTTTTCACCGAGAATCTTTCCCGTTGATATTTAATAAAATCTAAGGCTTTAAAAAAAGTTTATTTATGCTAAAAA
>SUPS01000007.1 GCA_005191415.1 Candidatus Helarchaeota ASGARD archaeon Hel_GB_A | reverse complement strand
TCCGCGATTTAGTTTTAAAATCAAATACCAGTATCTCTGGGGCCAATGCTATCGCTGCAGAGGAAGGATTAATTTGTTTAGAAGAAAATGAAGGGAATCAGCGTCTTATAACTAGTCTACCTCGTAAACATATCGTTTTAGCAGGAATTGATAAAATTGTTCCAAGTGCCGAAGAGGCACTTCACATAATGAAAGCCGCTGCATATTTTGGATTAGCCCAACGATCAGGTGTTTATCTCTCATTCATCTCAGGACCCAGCAAGACTGGCGATATCGATTTTCAATTAACTTATGGTATGCATGGACCTGAAGAAGTGCATGTTATCCTAATTGATAATGGACGGCACCATTTGATTGAGGAAGGCTATATGGAACTTCTATATTGTGCAAATTGCGGTGGATGCGTTAATTATTGTCCCATTTATGAACATATAGGCGATGCGTTTGGAAGTGATATATTTATAGGAGGGCGGGGTCTCTTATATCTTTCTTATACTAAGGATTTTAAAAGTGCATTCCAAAACGGAATCAATTTCTGTACTGGATGTCAAGCATGCACAGTCGCATGCCCAGGTTCTATTAATGTCTATGAATTAATGCTTAAAACACGTTCTCAAATGGTAGCTCATAATCTTTTCTTATCTGTTCATCAAACAATTCTCCAAAGCATTACGGAAAACTCGAACCCTTTCAAAGAATCGCCTGCTACACGCTGCAACTGGTTGATGGAATCCCCTGAATTGTATTCTCAAGAAACCAATACTTTATTGTTTCTAGGTTGTATGGCTTCTTACCGAGTCCCATCTCAGGCAAAATCGGTTATCACGCTTCTTAATTATTTAAAAATCCCTTTTACTTACCTCGGTACTAAGGAACCATGCTGTGGGAGTATTTTACGTAATACTGGTTTCGTAAAGTCCTTCAGAAAAATTCAAATGCGCTGTCAAGAACAAATTTCCAATTTTTCGAAAATTATTACTATCTGCCCAGGTTGTTATTCAACTTTTAAAACTGCCTATGCCGATTTTCTTCAAGAGAATCAAATCGAAGTACAACATTTAATTGAACTTCTCCCTCAATATTCTAATAAATTCAATCAAAGCAAGATTAAGATAACTTACCATGATCCATGTCATCTAGGGCGCCATTTTGATCTTTATGTCCCTCCTCGAACCCTATTTAAGAATTTACAAGTCCCCCATCACGAAATGGTATATACGAAAGAGAAAGCACGGTGTTGTGGTGCCGGTGCAGGTGTGCTTTCAGCTTTCCCAACTTTGGCAAAGGAAATTGCTAAATCTCGAATAGAAGAAGCACGTCTCACAGATGCCCAGAAACTGCTAACTTCTTGCCCATTTTGCGAATATAATCTTTCTCAGGTTGCAGAAGGGATTCAAGTAAGTTCTATTCAAGCATTTCTAGTTGATCATTGCCTTTAAAAAGAAAAAAAATAACTTTTAAAGTCATTCTTGCAATTTTTACCATTCTGAAAAAAACTTTTCTTTTGAAAGATCTCGTTTCAAAGGCTTTCCTAATAATAGGGTATAATAACGAAGCATGGCCGACTGTTCCGCTCCCGTCACGTTTTGAAGGGCATCGATCAAGGAAGTCCCCTTTGCGAAAACGCCATGAGTCCTCACCACAACAACAGGATAATTTTTCAACACTTTAGGCACTTCTCTGGCAGCATCTGCAGGCCCTGCTGGATTCTCAACTTCGATAATGGGTATCTTTTTATAAAGATAGCAGCCTTCTGCATCTAAACACGTAATTTCATCTTCAACCAATGATAAAATTACACAAAAAGGATTGTGAGCGTGGATAACTGCCATAGCATCCGTTTGCAGATAAATTTGGCGATGTACTTCCGTTTCGGTGCTTGATAACATTATTCCCGAATCTTGTTGATATAAATCAGTTTCTATAATATCCTCAGGTTCTAAGAAACCCAACATCGCCCCACGACGCTTAATAAGCATTTTTCCTCCACTGCGCATTGAAATGTTTCCAGAATGGGACGTATTATATCGATGGTCCGTTAAAACCTTTCCTACAATTTGAAATTCCCTGAAAGTTGCCTTATCAATCACCATTTTATGACCTCTCAAAATCTTATTTCTATCTTTTTAAATTCAATTTCTCTAATACTTCATTTGTGGGAATACCATTATCATCCCATCCTCTCACATGATAATATTCATCTAATAATTTATCCAAAGGAACAATTCGCCCACCTGGCAAGTGTTCCTTCAAAAACCGCTCAGGAAGATTGTCATCGATTCTAGTAAATCCCTCCTGTACATTAAATAATCTCTCTAAATTGTAGATTCTTTCTCCTATCTTGACCAATTCAGCAATAGTTAAATCATCTCTTCCAGTAACTGCTCGTAAAAAGCGTATTTGGAAATCGAATCCAAGAGCGAAACCCACAAATTTGCAAATTATCAAGGAATCCTCCACAGCACTTTGGTTTTGTTTTAAGACCAGCTGATCTGCTTTAGCAGCTATGGAAAGCCGATCAATCAACTTTGGGACCCCAAGCAATTCCATTGCTATTAGATATCCTGTTAAATGGCACCCTCCTCGGTTAGATGTTGCATAATTTAGAGCTTGCCCCATTGCACCACGTGGATCATAAGCAGGAAGTTCCAATCCTTTCACTTGCATCGCATATTGGGTTCCATTATATTTTTTAGCAAATCTTAAGGCACCTTCTGCTAATTCTTTCCCGAGATTCCTTTTATACGCGATTTCATTCACCAATTCCATTAGTTTTTGAGAATCCCCGAAAGATATGGATCTATCCAATAACCCTCGTTGGTGGAGCTCCATGGCACAGGCAATTGTATTACCAGTTGAAATGGTATCTAATCCCAATTTATTACAGAGGTAATTGGCGTGTGTTATAATTTTGAGATCAAAAATTCCACATTGAGGTCCCAATGCCCAAAGCGATTCAAATTCTGGTCCTTTCCCCCGTTGATCCCCTGTATTTGTCCATCTTCCACAACGTATCGGACAGCTGAAACAACTTTCATTTTTTTCAAAAAATTTTTCTCTAAGTCTCTCTCCACTTATTAAATCGATTCTTTCGTCTGCTCCTTTCTGATTATTCTTAATGGGAAGCATTCCGAAAGCATTTATTACTTTCATCATAACTGCAGTCCCAAAAAGGGGTAGTCCTTGAGAAGTTATTGGGAAAACTCTTATCTTATCAGCTGCAACTTGGTTTAACTTCTTTAAATAAACTGGATTCTGTGGCTGAACTTTGTTCTGACCGTTTTTCACAGCAATTGCCTTCAAGCCTTTGGATCCCATTACGGCTCCTGCGCCACCTCTCCCAAAAGCGCGATGGGCTTGGTTCATTATTGAAGCAAATTTAACTTGATTCTCACCTGCAGGTCCGATCATAAGGACTTGGCAATTTCCTTCAAGGGCTGTTAATTTTTTTAACGTTTCTTCAGTAGTGAGCCCCCATAATTCACTTGCATCTTTTATCTCGATGTTCGTTCCGTCAATTAAAATATATCCCTTTGAACTTCCCGTGAATTTTCCTGTTATATATAGTGCATAATAACCATTTCTTCTAAAAAAGGGTCCCCAGAAGCCCCCTGAATTAGAATGTAAGATGGTATTTGTTAATGGCGATTTTGTAACAAGGGAGAGCCTCCCACTTGTAGGTAAAGGAATACTTGTTAAAGGACCAACCGAAAAAACCAAAATATTCTGCGGAGATAAAGGATCTACTCCTTTTCCCAAATTATCATACAATAATTTAACTCCCAAACCTCTACCCCCTAAATATTCATTTAATATCTCAATTGAAAGCTCTTCGGTATATATTTCTTCCTTTGAGAGATTAATTTTTATCATTAGATTTATCATACTAACTAACATTCCTTCGATTTCCTTATAAGATTAAGGATGTAAAGCATTTTCATTGTTAGATAATTTCTTAAAGAAAAAAGAGTAAAAGTCAAACTATGATAACCACACGACGTAGATTAAGAATTCTTTTAGTTGTGATAATTAGCGCTGGGATTGCACTATCTGCAGTCTTAATTGCAAGAGCTCTCAATTTAGGAACGAATGTGCAAGATCCTCTATATTTTGATTCATCAACACATTCGATTTTCCGTTATGATAATGGAACACAAGTGCTGAATCTTGATTTCGGTGCATATCCTATAAATTCAACTCACGCTATTTGCAATGTTACTCTCGATGGAACAACGTGGAAGCAATTTTACGTTAACCAGACGGGGAATCTTTATGATGCATCCGGCAAAATTACTAATAACTTCACTATTTTCTGGGTACATATTGTTGAAGGCGCAGGAAGTGAAACCGAAAGTCATATTGGTGAAACCTATAGCATCTTTGATCCAATCGGCATCTTAGGAGCACCTAATACTGAATATGTACTAACTATCACCGAACATTATGTTTATTGGTCCGAAGAAGCAGGATTACATGGGGCACAATTTTCATTAAAGTTTGAAGTGCGTGATTCAAATGGCATAAAGGTCGCAAAGGGTGAAATGGATTTCACTTGTGGACTACTCTTTATCTTAGAAATTGGTGCCGGAAATTTAAGAACCGTAGAATTGATTGATACCAATTATGATATATCTCGAAATAGATTAACAGGTTGGCCAGTCAGTATTATCGCTGCTATCGTCACTCCTATTATTGTCTTCTGTTTTCTACATTTCTATAGGAAAGAATCGCTTGAAAAAAATCTTGAAACGACACTTCTCATAGCTTTAGGTGAAGCTGTCTTTATTGTTGATATCATGGTCGATGTCTGGATGTACGGAACTATTCCAGGAGGGTTTGTTGGAAATATAGTTCTACATGGAATATTAGCGGGTTGTATAGCCGCTTATGCATTGTGGCGGAAAATCGGATTCAAATGGGCAATTCCTGCTATACTCGAGATTATCTTTCTTATCGCAATGGTTGGTGCTACAAGTGATTCGTACGTTCCCCATCTTACAGCGTTCATGGGACTGATGATTAGTTGGCTATGTCTCCTGTGGGCTATGGGCTACAAACGCGTTCCTTCAAAATCCGAACTTGGCAAATTAGTCTCTGAATTTATTTAAATTCTCTCTTTTTTTGATCTAAAAAATTGGATGTATATTCTCTATGGGACCACAAAATTTCAGCATTAAAATTTATTTATTTGTGACAATATTACTCATTTTTCTCTTAATCACTTTTCTTTTAATGGGACATTACGTCTTTGAGTGGTATTAATCTATTTCATTACTCTTCTTTATTACTATTCTTTATGTCCCCAGAGGATGAATATAAGTCCCCCTATTATCATATAGGGTGCTAAAAATTCGAATTGAGGTTGGCGAATGAAAAAGGTAGTGATACATCCATAGCCTAGAAAAAGGGTGAAGGCTTTTTTCCGATATGTTCCTGGAGTTTTTATTGCTAAATATAAATAAGCAAGAGGAATAAATGACCGAGGAACGTAAAAAAATAGTAAAAGCAATGCAGTGGGTTCCTGATAAAGATTTACTAAAAATAAATCAATTTTAATGCCCATCAATGTCAGAATCCATGCACATATAATGACCAATAATGGCGTAATTGTCAAAATGTATTTTGTATTGATGGTATATTTCTCTAAAACAAAAAGCAAAACGCTAAATCCGATTAGATAAAGCGACATAACTAATAATCCTAAATAAATATCGCCCTCTGGAATCCCCACCATATCAGCTAAAAACGGAATCGGCTCTGGTGCGGAACCTAAATTTACAAGAAGAATATCAAATAATTTCGTGCTTCCAATTATTAAAAACATAATACTTAATGCAAAATTTGTATTTCTTCCAACCGATCCTTGCTCCAATTTTCTTGCTTGGAAAAGAAATCTTAAGGCTAAGATGAATAACGCGATAACAATCCCAATCCATAAGCTCGCAATCAACCAATCCATTCAATTCTAACTCCTATAAGCTCAAGCAATTTCAATAATTTTATCGAATAAATACCTTTATAGGATTACTTAATTAGTAAGAAATATCAATCCATCTATCAATCAATATCAATCAATAATAAAATCCAGAGGTTATAAATGATTATTAAAAATTAGAAACAAAATATTTGTACTGTGAATTTTTTAGAAGTCTAAGGTGGAAAAAAGAACGACACGTAAGTTTTTAAGATGCCTTGGACATTGAATGGTATAGATAAAAGACCTACACTTCCAAAATGTCTTTTAGAATTTCTCCAGGATGTGAAAAGACAAGGGTGTGTTCGGGGCGAAATGAAATCGAGACTCGGTCCCCTTCCTCAAAAGATGAAGCTTTTTTATAAGGGACCTCTATGACAATAACCTTTTTAGATTCAAGTTCTACCTCATATCGCATAAATCCATGAATAAATTGGCGCCGAAGCACTCTTCCCTCAAGTTTATTAACATTAGAAGTATTATCTGGATGGATTGATAAATCCGTAGCCCGGATGGCTACAACAACTTTTGTTCCCACGGAATATGAAAGATCTGTTACTCGTAGCATCGTATTTTGAGATTGAATTATTGAATAAGGTTTTTCTATTCTCACTACTTCTCCTTCCAGAAAATTCGAATTTGAGAGAAAATTACATACTTCTATACTGTTTGGATGGTCGTATAATTCTTCAGGAGTTCCTATTTGAAGGATCTCGCCAAAATATAAAATTGCAATGTAATCAGAGACCATCAAGGCTTCTTCAACGTCTTGAGTTACATGAATCACTGTCAAATCCCCCAATGATCTTACCATATTCACTAACTCTTTTCGGAGATTTAATCGAATTTTCGCATCAAGCGCGCCTAACGGTTCGTCTAAAAGGATTAATTTAGATCCTGTCATGAGTGCTCGGGCGAGCGCTACACGTTGCTTCATTCCGCCACTCATCACATCTGGAAAATCATTCGCTCGGTCAGAAAGAAGAACGAGTTGGAGCATTTCATCTGCTGTTTTCTTAATTATTTCCTTAGGTTCTCCTCTTACTCGGGGTCCATAGATAATATTCTCATAGATTGAATAATGCGGAAAAAGTGCATATGTCATGTGTTCAAATAACATTCCAATTCCCCTATCTTCGGGAGGGATATCATTTACTAATTCACCATTAATGTAAATCTCCCCTTCATCAGGAGTTTCAAGCCCTGCAAGAATCTTTAAAAGAGTACTTTTCCCAGAACCCGTTGGACCACAAATACAGAAGTAAGTATTATAGGGTATTTTAAGTGAAATATTTCGCAAAACTGTTTGTCCTTCATAGCTTTTCGAGACATTCCTGAGTTCTACATAGGGTTTTTCTTCTTCACTCATTGTATATTACTCCAATGCAAGTTCATAATCTAACTTTTCTGGGTATTCAAAGGACATTACATGATTAATATCAAAAGAGAGGGTTACCTGGGAGTTAAGATCTTTTGGGATTTCGCGTGTTAGAATTTCAGCCTCGAATAAGTCATTATTTTCTAGCCTGAGCTGGAAAATGGTTCTTGAGCCCATAAAATGTCTTTTAATAATGGTTGCATTTACTAAATTCTTCTCAAAAGATGGTTCAAATTCGAAGGCTACTTCATTTTTTCGGATTGCTAAAACTAACCTTTTTCGGACAGGCCATTGTGTTGTAGGGATAATAATTTTAGGACCAAATCCGCGTAATCGGACTATGGAACGTGATTCTTGAACTTGTTCTACAAATCCCTCAAGAAAATTTGAATTTGATAAAAAATTGCAAACAAAAATTGAGTTGGGTTTATAATATAAATTCATAGGCGTATCAACTTGGTAAATTCGCCCCTTTCGCATAATTGCAATGCGATCAGATATATTCATCGCCTCAATTTGGTCATGAGTTACATGAATGGCAGTCAAACCTAATTTTTTTACAAGTTTTCTTAATTCATGTTGATATTCCATACGAATTTTTAAATCTAAAGCGCCAAGCGGCTCATCTAATAACAATAATTTAGCTTCCGTCGCAATTGCGCGTGCAATCCCGATTTTCTGAAGCTCGGGAGCACTTAATTCATCAGGATAATCATTAGCCCGATGCAACATACCGACTAATTTGAGTGCATTCACTCCCAGCTCTTCAATTTTATTTTGAGGTAGTCCTTTTACGCGTGCCGAGTATGTCACATTTTCCCAAATATCCATGAACGGAAAAATTTCAAAATGCTGAAAGACCATTCCAATATCGCGTTCATTTGCGGGTAAATCTACAATATTTTTTCCATCGAATAAAATCTCCCCCTCATCAGGTTGAATTAATCCCGCTATTGCTCTTAATGTTGTAGTCTTTCCGCATCCCGAAGGCCCCAGCATTGTGAGATATTCACCGTCAAAAATCTCCAAATTAAGGTGATCAATTGCCTTAACCCGACCGTATGCCTTTGAGACATTCTTTAACACAACATGGGGCACTTTTTTTCCCTCTATTCATTTTCAAGGGTAATTTTTCGTAAAATAAAAATCAAACAGTAAGAGAATATGATAATAATAACGCTGGCAAAGGCTGCAGCTGCAAGGGATTGCGCCTCTACCCAATCAACTATCAAAACGGGTACAGTACGCGCCAACCCCATTACGACAAGTGTTGCGCCTGTTTCGCCTAAACTGCGTGTAAATGTAATAATACTACCTGCAAGAACTCCGCGTTTCAGAAGTGGCCAAGTACAGGTACGGAAGACTGTAAAGGAAGGCGCACCCAGGGTCATTGCGGCTTCTTCATATCCTGGATCTATACTATTTACAATGGGAATAAGCACGCGAACCATATATGGATAACAAAACACTACATGGACTAAAACAATTAACCAATATCCAGGCGAAAAGACACCTCCTGGACCAAATGGACCTAATGTCCCCCAAAATACAAAAACACTAAAACCTAAAGCTGCTGATGGGATTACTAAAGGAATATCAATCATCGCATCTAGTATCGCCTTAATTTTTCCCCACTTTCGCCTTACCATAATTAAAGCCATTGGAATCCCTAATATGATACAAATTAAGGTGACCATTCCTGCGATGGAGAGCGAAGACATCAAGCTCAGCCAAAACGCCGCTACTTTATTATCTGATGACAGAAACATCTGCGAATAGGCGGCATTTCCATTAATTCCAATGTATACAAATGTCCATAAGGATGGGAGAATCACGACAACGAGAAAGATTAGCCCGACGATTACATTTCGTGATTTTCGAAGAATAGGATGCGATAATTTTCTCTCTGCTCGTGGAAAAACTCGATGAATTGGTAACCCTACCCGTCTTGTTACTAATTTGAGCATTAAAAGAAGACCAAGCGCAACTAAAACTAATATCATTGTCAAAAATGCAGCGGGTCCAAATAACCCTAATCCGCGCCATGCAACTATTTGAATGGGTGATGTTTCAGTTACGCCAAAAACTATCATTGTTGCTCCTGTTTCCCCCAAACTTCTAGTAAATGCAAGAATAGCGCCTGCAACCAACCCCTCTTTCATAAGGGGTCCAGTAATTGTACGAAAAACAGTGAAAGGAGGTGCCCCTAAACTCTGAGCCGCCTGTTCATACGTCCGATCCACTCGCATAATCACTTCTTTCAGGTTTCGGACAATGTATGGATATGTAAAAACAATGTGGACTAGCATAATCATAAGGGGACCTTCAGAAAAAACACCACCCCCCAATCCTAAAAGTCCGCCAATCCCCCACTGTGTTCCCCAAAATAAGTAAATTGAAAAGCCTAAAGCTGCAGTTGGTACTGCTAAAGGCAAATCGATTAATGTATCAATGTATTTCTTCCCTCTAAAATCCTTTCTTGCTAGTATTAAAGCCATGGGCAAGCCAATTAAAATATCGATAACTGTAACGATTGCCGCGATCTCAAAAGAACGGACGAGTGCAGCTGTCAAATCAAACCATTGTTCGTCTCCAGTAATTGGATGATTAAAGATTTCTGTATAAATTGAATTCCACTCTGTTCCAACAAAGGTAAAAATGTAGAGAATGGGAACAATGATGATTAAGATAAAAAAGGCAAGCGTAAACGTATCACTAAAAATTCTTGCAAAGCGTGTGGAAAGCGCCTTTTCTATTTTTTGAATTAATTGTCCCATTCATTGACCAACTCTTAATCTGCTCTCACTTTTAACCATACATCAGTGACATAACTCAAAACTAATGGATCCTCAGGGACTCCATGGACTATCTCAGGAGGTGCATAAGATACTCCATATTGTTTATTAAAATATTGAGCAAATGTCTGATTATAAGTGGAATTTTCTAAAATAGACGGATCTACCGGACGGAACCCGCGTCTAAATGCCTGAACTATGGATGTATTGAGTCCCATAAACTCTAAATACAATCTAGCGACTTCTTTATCGTGTTCTGAGACCCAATCTCCATTTAAAATACAAAATGGATGACTATTCATAAAAAGTCCCTCTTTTGGATAAATTGCAATAGCTTTCTTATTTAAATTAGGGTCATTATTTAAATCAATGATTATGTTTTCATATACATAAAAAACTTGGTAATCTGTCTTAGCTTTTTCAGCCAGATATCCCGTTGATTTTCCATAATAATCAGCTTCTTGTTCTATACCGCTCAACCACTCGGCTAAATCATCGTCTATATTATGTTCATCGGTTAAATTATCTACAGTTAGTTGAGATGCGTTATAAAATGCGTTTGTCGTATAGTTGAAATATGCAGCAATCTGCATCATCATACTAGTATATCCTGAATTAGACAAACGAGGGTCCGTATGGGCAAATCGTAGGTCACCTGGAGCAATAGCAAACTCTCGCAGATCCGCAAATCCCGTAATATTTACATACGGCGTATTATTCCAAGTACCAATAATGGTTGGAGAATAGATGAAATTATAAACGTCAGAAAAATTAATCATCCCAGGTATTAAGGAATCACAGAGGGAAACTTGCAAACTGGAAGCAGGACTCCAAAGAATTGGCTTGATTTCCCCTGTTTGCAATGCAATCACCATTTCTCTTGAACCCATGGATCGAAAATCAACAGAAATTGTACGATTTGTTCGTTGGTAATACCACTCCTTAAATTGGACAACTAGATCTTCAATCCACCCTTTTTTCTCAGAACTATAGACCATTGTAAGATGGTCATCTGTGGGTTTATCCGATCCTAGTAAAAATCCAAAAGGTAATCCAATTGCAAATCCTATCATTAAGAAAAGAAGCAATATACCTTTGCCTTGACGCTTTTTATGTTTAAATTCACTCATCATTTTTCATAGCCCTGCAAAAAAAATTCATCCTACAATCGAAGATGCAGCGCCTGTTAAATATCCAATTAAAAATCCGACCCCAATACCTATTAATAGGATAATTATATATAATAGTGCCTCTTTTCTCTCCATCTTCATTCAATCCTGCAAATATCAAAACTCATGATTAAAGCGTCTTCATTATAGACGTATTTCATTCCTTTAGTAAATTATTTACTTTCAATTTCTTATGATCAACTTTATTTTCCATTAAAAATCGTCGAATTTTTATACTTCCCTTTTGTTTCCATTTGAACCATATGGTTAGTTTTTTAAGAAAGATTTTCAACTATTGTGTTAAATTACTAATTAATAGAAAAAATTCTTTTTACTCAAAAGAGGGTATCTTATGGGTACTTTATTAGATTGGTTTCGTACTCGCCGAGAAGCAAAGATAATCAGACGAATTAAGGAACATGCAAAGAAAGCTTACAACTGTGTTGTCCAATTTAAGGAAGCTTTGTTGTTATTTTTCAAAAATGATATGAAAGGCACAAAAAGTGCCATTAAAAAAGTAAATCAAATCGAAAATGAATGTGATAATCTAAGAAGAGAAATAATGAACTCCTTAACGCAAGGTGAATTATCTCCTCAAGTCCGAAATGATCTAGCACATCTTATAAATCGGTTGGATAATGTAGCGAATTCTGCTAATGCGGCGGCTCGACGTTTAGGAATCCTTCACCCGAATTTGTTGAACCAAATTTATGATCTCCTCATGGAAATGATTGATAAAACCATTTTATGTGCTGAAATCCTGCGGGATGCTATTGAAATTGAGATTGAAGGTGCAATAGAAGAAGTCGATAAGAGCATAACTAAAATTAACAGAATAGAACATGAAGTTGATCATATACACTATAAGATTCTTGAAGAGCTTACTAAACTTGAATACAAAGATCTCTCCCCATTCATCGCTTTAAATATCTATGAATTGATCGAAAGTATCGAACAAATTTCGGATTACTGCGAACACACCGCTGATTTCGTGAAAATTATCAATCTTCGAGCTGCTAGTAAAATTGGTTAGACGTATTAGTCTAAATTCTATTATTTAGAATAACTCTTTTTCTAATTTTTGTCAATATACCTCCTTAGTAATCTCTTTCACTATCTTCCGAAAAAATAGGTAAAACATTTAAATATTAAACATAAATAGAGGCTATTTTATGGATATAAAAGCCATTGATAAAAGGATTTTTCTTATTTTAGTTATTATCTGTCTATCAGGTGCTTTTCCAGCCATTTTTTCCCCAAATCCTTCGATTGGGATTATCTTTCCGATTCTGGAAATGGTACTTGTATGGTTTTTATTAGTTTTAGGAATTTCATATCTTTTACGATTTGCTCCAACTCATAAAGATGTAAAACTCCAAGAATTTTCATTATTTGTTGGATTTGGGTTCATTCCAGTTCTAATTTCAAATATTGTTCTATCTATTATCACAATTTTAAAACCTGCTATTCTTACAAATTTAGAAACAATTAATGAACTCGAAATGTATCTTTCTTCTCATCCTTTATACTCATTATGGTTTATAATCCCTAAAATACTCCCTTTTATTGCGTATCTTGCTATGGCTATTATTATAGGATTTGCAATTAAGAAAATCTATCAAATTAATTTAACCTGGGCTATGTATTTATCAATTCCGCTCGTATTTTTAACGAGCTTTAGTATTTCTACCCTCTTCATTACTTTCCTTTGACTGTGATTAAATGAATACTAAACAGAAATTCTCATATGGATTGGCAAACTTTATTTTAATTCTCTCTGTTATTGCGTATTCCATAATGTGGATTGATAATAATATCGCTGCACCTCAAGTGATTGATGTTTATGGGAATACTTGGTATGATTTAGGCTATGATTACGGGCAAAAATGTAATAATAAAATTGAGGGTGTCGCAGCTGTACTAGATGGTCTAAAAAATTTACTGGAAACGACTACTAATACCACAATCGAAGAATATATCACGCTTTATCAACCATTTATTCCCAATACAACTTTAGATTTTATGCAAGGAATCGCAGATGGTGCTGGCGTAACATTCAATGAGATCTTTCTTTTAAATCTCTTTTTTGACATATATCCTGATGTTTTTGAGGGTTTAGGCCTATCTTGCTCTGCATTCATCATTACGGAAAAATCACCTCCAAGTACTGGTGCTTTTTTCGGCAGAACGGTCGATAATGCTGCTATTTCATTAATGGAATACTGGCAAATTATTTTAAGATTACATCCACCTGTAGGCAATCCCATAATTATCCACACAGGCGCGGGGTTTGTAGGTCCATTGACGGGAATGAACTCAAAAGGTGTCGCCTTTCTAGTGAATTTTGTTGCTCCTGACGTAACAGGTCCTGGCATGCCTATGCTGGTGACGGGGCTCATTGTTCTTCTTTATAGCAATACGACCCAAGATGCCGTGGCATTTTTAAATGGGACTTACACCCCCAGTTGTGCCCCACAAGCGAGCGGATGGAATTACGGCGTTTTAGATCTTAAAGGAGATGCCGCAATAATTGAAACTACTCACGAATTAGTGCACATTAGATGGGCAAAGGATGAAGGAAATGGCTGGATTGGAGCGACAAACCATTATGTTTCAACAGAAATGATGCCTCACAATCAGTATGTTTCTGAAAGTTCCCAGCTGCGATTATCAACCATCCAACTGGTAGTTAATAATTCAAATCAATTTAATTTAAATGATGCTATGAATTTATTACGATCTCATTATGATCCTGCTTTCGGAGGCGATTTTGCTGGACATCGCTCTATTTGTAATCACGATCCTTTATGGTCATCTATGAGTGCTTTTATTGCAGCTCCAAAACTTAACTACACTCTTGTTTGCATTGGTCATCCTTGTCAAAATGATTTTTATCTTGTTTCATTTGATAAAATTTTAGGCCCAATAGCTTAGAGGTGAGATTTATTTGAGTAATGACGGACAATTTAAATTGACACTTATAAAATATGGTCGGAAAATCCTACGAATCTTTATTAGTTTCATAATTGGATTATTCGTAACGGGAGGGCTTTTCTTTTTCACTCTCACATTAATCATTTATTATTTTCCTAGCATAGAATATCAAGTTCGAATTTTCCACATAGGTATTCTCTCTTTAACTTTTAGCGTAATCGCTGCCTTTATTGGTGGCTTCTGCACAGGATATGTATCTTTATCGAAAATAAATGGATTAATATCAATTTCCTTAATTATTTTCATTCTTATTTACCCACTATATTTAATTAACCTTTTTGCTATTAGCTTTGTGGTAATAGCGCTCGCCCTTGGATGCTATATGGGATTGAAATATAATGGCTCGCAAGCTTTAAAGAAAGACTTTGAAACCTAGCTTTAAATGTGATGGTAATGGGTTATCGAGTTGGAATTGATGTCGGAGGCACTTTTACAGATATTACCATCCTTGATGAAAAAACTGGAAAAATTTCTGTTATTAAAATACCATCTACAATTGAGGACCAATCTATTGGAGTGATCAATGGCTTACAAAAAATGAATACAAGTTTCCCCCTGGAAGAAATAACCTATATGATCCATGGAACGACTGTTGCAACAAATGCTCTACTTGAAAGAAAAGGAGCTAAAACAGCCTTTATAACAACCGAGGGATTCCGTGATATTCTTTATATTGGACGACAAACTCGCCCCCATATCTATGATTTCTGGGCGAAAAAACCAGCACCAGTTATTCCCCGATCAGATTCTTATGAAATTCCCGAACGTATTGACTTCGCTGGAGATATCTTGAAACCTCTCGATAAAATGAAAGCAATAGAAGTTATAGAAAAAATTAGACAAAAAAATTTCGAATCAATTGCGGTTTCTTTCTTACATTCCTATATTAACCCCGAACATGAATTAAAAATGCGCGAATTAATTATTAAGAATATTCCTGATGTTTATATCACGCTTTCATCAGAGGTTTTACCAGAATATCGCGAGTATGAACGGGCAAGCACTATTACAATTAATGCGTATCTCCAACCTCCAATCAAACGCTATATGTCTCGCTTAGAAGATCGCAAGAATCAACTTAACATTCGCCCAAAGATACATATTATGCAGTCCAATGGGGGGATTATAAGTATAGAAAATGCGAGTAATCAAAGCGTTCGTACAATTTTTTCAGGTCCTGCTGGAGGCGCTTTATTAGGACCTTTTATAGCAAAACAAGTCGGGATTCAAGATGTAATTACCTTCGATATGGGTGGTACAAGTTTAGATATCTGTTTAACGCGTAAAAGACAATTAAGAATCACAAACGAGAGTGAAATTGACGGATTACCAATTAGAGTCCCTATGATTGATATACACACTCTTGGCGCAGGTGGTGGAAGTATTGCATGGATTGATGCGGGAGGTATTCTTCAAGTAGGACCAGAAAGCGCAGGCGCAACTCCAGGACCTGCCTGCTACAAGAAAGAGGGCACTCAACCGACCGTCACTGATGCCAACGTTGCTTTAGGTTATATAAATCCAAATTACTTTCTTGGGGGTGAAATGCAAATCGATTTGAATCTCGCCAAACAATCTATAGAAAAACATATTGCGTCTTTTTTTAACATAGGAATCGAAGAAGCAGCCGCTGGCATCATTGATGTTGTTAATTCTAATATGATTCGTGGAATGCGAGTTGTTTCTGTAGAAAAGGGCTATGATCCACGAAATTTCACATTAATAGCATTTGGAGGAGCCGGACCATTACATGCCGCCGCAATCGCTCGAGAATTGAAAATGCCTCAGGTAATTATTCCTCCTAATCCGGGAAATGCCTCAGCTCTCGGATTTCTCTTATCAGATGTCCGTTATGATTATGTTCAAACATATATCGTAAGCGATAAACATCTAGAAATCGAAAAATTTGCCCAGATTTTTGATAAAATGAAATGCTTGGCTTATAAGGATTTAAAAGCGGAAGGTTTTCAGAAACAGGAAATACGTCTAATTTACACCATTGATATGCGTTATTTAGGACAAAGTTCAGAATTAAATATTCCTATTGACTTTGAAGTAAAAACTCAAGAAGATATTCAAAAAATTGTAGAGACGTTCCATCAATTTCATGAAGAAAATTATGGTTATCGAATGGAAGATGAAGAAGTCATGTTTGTTAATTTTCGATTAGCCGCTATTGGTGAAGTACCCCGACTGATTAAGACACCTCAACCTTTAGAAGATAAAGATCCTAGCAAAGCTCTGAAAGGAACGCGAAAAGTATATC
The DNA here is from genome assembly GCA_005191415.1 of Candidatus Helarchaeota ASGARD archaeon Hel_GB_A. GTDB lineage: Archaea > Asgardarchaeota > Lokiarchaeia > Helarchaeales > HEL-GB-A > HEL-GB-A. The sequence continues at coordinate 19,742 of SUPS01000007.1, read as the reverse complement.
TTGAAGGAAATTGGATTGATGCATCCATCTACGAACGAAAAAAGCTAAAGCCTGGAAATTATATCAAAGGACCTGCAATAATAGAAGAATATGGCTCTACTACACTTATTTTACAAGGCATGGACTCAGAAATTGACGCTTTTGAAAATATAATTTTAAAATTCGAATGAAAGGATGAAAAATGGCTCAATTAAATATAGAATTAATCCGGCTCAATGTAATAATTAATGCACTCCGCTCTATCTCAGAAGAAATGGGTGTTACACTTACCAGAGCTGCTTATTCCACAAATATAAAAGACAGAAAGGATTGTAGCTGCGCAGTCTATACGATTGATGGGGATATGGTAGCACAAGGCGAATTTATGCCTATCCATTTAGGAGTAATGCCCTTTGCGCTCAAAGAAATTCTAAAAGACTATCCCATAGAAGAATTAAATCCCGGCGACATAATTATTGACAATGATCCTTATCGAATGGGCTCGCATATGTGGGATGTCATGCTTTTTGCTCCCATTTTTTATGAACAGACCCCTATTGCCATTGTCGGTAACATTGCACACCATGTCGACATCGGTGGCACCAGCGGTGTTACCTTTGAAATCTTTGAAGAAGGGCTCCGCATTCCCCCAATTAAACTTGTGAAGAAAGGCGAAATTCAGCGAGATATTTTAAATCTTATTCTCGCAAATGTGAGAACTCCTAAAGAAGTTAAAGGCGATTTAATGGCACAAACGGCTGCCATAAATCGCGGGAAAATAGGAATAAAAGAACTCGCAGAAAAATATGGCCCCCAAATGTTATCTACTTACTTTAAAGAAATATTAAATTATTCAGAGCGAATGATGCGATCTGCATTGCAAGAGATTCCAGATGGGGACGCGGAATTTAAAGATTTTATCAAAGTTGAACAAGCTCCTAGTCTGTTCACAGGACAATTGGAAGAGACTAAACTGGAAAAATATAAACATATCCGGAATCTCATCAGAATTCAAGCCAAAATAAAAAAGCAAGGAAGTGATCTTTATATTGACTTCAGTGGTTCAGGAGGACGCTTTAATGGCATCAATGCTCCTTGGTCTATAACTTTATCAGCTACCTATTACGCTGTAAAAGCTGTAGTTGCCCCTCGAATTCCTACCAATAGTGGCTCCTATCGTTGTATTCACGTTAAAAAACCAGAGGGGAATTCAATCTTGAATGCCGTCTATCCTTACGCTGTCCGCGGTTGTACATCTAATCCATCTCAACGTATCGCCGATGTCATTATTGGAGCATTTGCGCAATTAATCCCTGAAAAATCTTCTGCCTGTCATCAAGATTGGCCTGTATTGATGATTAAAGGAATGAATCCCCGAACTAATCAGTATTTTTCATTCGTTGAAACATACGCGGGAGGTTTAGGCGCAAAATTTAATGAAGATGGGATTGACGCCGCCCAGTCTCACATGAGCAATACACGTAATGCCCCGACGGAATCCATCGAGCAGGAATATCCATTACGAGTGGAGGAATATGCTCTAATTCCCAATACGGAAGGGGCCGGAAAATTTAGAGGAGGGCTTGGTCTCAGACGGCGGATAACACTTTTAGTTGATGCACATGTTTTAGCAAAAGTACAACGAAATAAGTTAAAACCTTACGGACTTTTTGGCGGAAAGGATGGGCATAAGGCTCAAATCGGAATTATTACTCCACAAGGTAGCATAACAAAGGGTTTACCATTTTATATTCAAGTTGCGAAAGCAGGCACTCAAATCATTATTGAATCAAGTGGCGGTGGAGGTTGGGGAAATCCTTTAGAACGTGACATTGAAGCTGTTAGGAATGATGTTATCAATGGGCTAGTCAGCCCTGAACGTGCTTTAAAAGTCTACGGCGTAAAAATTGATCCCGAAACGGGGTTGGTTGATTATAAAGAAACTAAAACAATTCGGGATAAATTACTTTCTTCTTGAAACTTTAAAAATGATTAAATAGGAGTTGAGAAAAAATGAAGTTTGTAGTTGCTGGGGTAGGGACCGTTGGTAAATGGGTCGCTTCATTTCTGGCAATGAATTCCAAAGTGAAAGAAATATTAATTGGTGATATTGACCAAAAAAAAGCTGAAACCGTTGCGAGAGATCTCAAAAGCAGAAAAATTACCCACACAAAAATGGATGTAACTAATATTGAAGAAACGGCAAAACTATTGGATGGCGCAGAGGTTTTTATCAATACAGCTGGATATCAATTCAACGTTCCTGCGATGAAAGCAGCTTTAAAAGCCCATGTCAATTATGTTGATCCCGGTGGGCTCTTTCATGTAACTCGAGAACAATATGAACTGAATAATGCTTTCAAAAGTGCAAATCTTACGGCTCTCCTTTGCATGGGTGGTGCTCCTGGGAATACTAATATTATGGCGCGATATGCGGCTGATCAATTAGATTCAATCGAAGAAATTGGTGTATTTGACTGTGTACATGATATTGGTGAAGAAACAGGTCCCATCAGATTTTCTTGGCACATTGATTCAGTACTTGATGGATTGATCAAGAATCCTATTATCTTTAAGGACGGAAAATACATCGAATTACAACCATTTGCTGGAAAAGAAGAAATTTATCTCCCAGAACCGCTAGGACTAACAGAAGTTATCTTTCGAATTCATTCTGAAGTTTTTAGTCTCCCTATCTCCTTTAAAGACAAAGGTATAAAATATGTGTATTTCAAAGGAGGTCATCCTCGAATCTTTACGGAAAAAGCGAAATTCTTGATGGATCTTGGATTAGCTAATACTACCCCTATTAATGTTGATGGGAAAGAAGTTGTGCCTCGCGAGGTATTACGTCAGTTATATAATTCACTTAAACCAAAAGATGAAATACCCGAGTATATTGGAGTTCTTCGCGTTTTGGTTAAAGGTAAGCAAGGTCGGAAAAAGGTGACTTTCACAATCGAATCCATCTATAAAACTCCAAAAGGATTAGATCTGGTCGGAATGGGCACGGCAATGCCTCTCACTATCGCAACTTTAATGTTGGCTCGCGAGGAAATAACGCAAACAGGAACTTTATTCCCAGAAATGTGCATCGACCCCCAAAAATATTTCAAAGAATTAAAGAAAATGGGTGTTCAACCTCCAATTGTAAAAATTGAACGCCCTTTAATTTGATAAAAAAAAGTCCGATTTGTGGTGATACTATGAAAGAATATACAATGGAAGAAATGTACAAAGCAACCAAAGAAAGCTTGATGCTCAATTATGTCATTATCTTAAAATTCCTAACTGAAAAATATGGAGAAGATGTAGCACTAGAATTCGGGGAGAAAATGGCGAGTTGGAGTGCGAATTACCGCGTGGGATTTCTAAAGAAGACCTTAATTAAATCTCTAAAAATGATATCACAGAAGCAATTAGTCAATATATTAATTAAAAATGTGATCGAAGGGATGCAATACGTGCTCCCCACTTCTCATGTTACAATCGAGACGAAAGAAGAAGGTATCACCATCATTGTCAAGGATTGCCCACTAAAGAAAGAGATGAAAAAGTTAATCAAAAAATTTGAGGCAAATTATCCCACAGAACTCTATTGTCGTACTTGGTGTCGGTCTCTCTTCCGTGAATATTTAACCGAACTCGCAAAGTTGAAATTTACCCATGAACTCGGTGAAAAAGGTTGCATAATTAAGGGTCTTTCAAAATAATTCTCGAATATTACTAAAGCCCAACTCAAGAGCTTTCAAATTATCTTTTAGATATTTCTCTCGACTTTCAGATTTTATCGTTTTTTTGAGTAGTTCTATTTCAAGATCCGAATATATTTTGGCAAAGGCTCCTAAATAACTCATATTTAAGGAGAACGGACCTTCTAATTGGCGTAAAATCTCTTTATCTAAGATTACGTATTTTTTTATAGAAGGATGATCAGAGAATTTTATTTCCGGAACTAATGATTGCGGGAAGATCACTATCGTATTATCTTTTAAAAAGGATTCATGTCTCTCCAACCCTCTATTTGCCATAATTAAAAAGAAATCAAATGAACCTATATTCAAATCATAAATTTCTTCTCCTTTTTCAGTGACAAAAATAATATCTGCATTTACAGCACCTCCACGAACTTCTGCTCCATAAGTTTGTGTTTGAACTACATTTAATCCTTTTAAAAAAATTGCCTTTGCTAGTATTATTCCTGCTTTAATTACTCCTTGCCCCCCTATCCCAATTATTCTTACCGATTTAATCAATTTTTTCCCCCCTTTTTCCCTGCGCTTTCATTTTGATTAAATTTAATTGCATACAGAATTCAGGGGCTTCCTTTTTAACGAACACGCCTAGGGGGATCTTCGATCCATTTCCTTGGGGATTTGATAATTCTTTAAAATAGTTTAAATAATCTCGTATGGAAAGCTGATTTCTTCGCCCATATTCCGTAGGACAAGGTGATAAAATTTCAATAAAGGAGAAACCTTTATGTAATATCGCTTCCTTCATTGATTTTATCAAGGCACGGGGCTGAAATACGGTCCAGCGAGCAACATATGTCGCCCCTGCAGCTTCAACTAATTTACAAAGATCAAATGGTCTCTCAGGATTTCCATAAGGAGACGTAGATGTAAGACTAGCATGTGGCGTTGTTGGTGCTACTTGTCCCCCTGTCATTCCATATGTATAATTATTTAATAATAAAACCGTTAAGTCAATATTCCTTCGAGCTGCATGAATTAAGTGGTTTCCACCAATTCCTGCCCCATCTCCATCTCCTGTAAAAACTATTACATTCAACTTGTTATTCGCTACTTTTGCCCCCGTTGCATAGGCAATCGCGCGTCCATGAAGCGTATGAAAAGTATCTAGATTTAAGTAGGGACTTGGAATCCACGATGAGCAGCCAATACCTGACACACAAAGGTAGGAATCCGTATCCAATTTTAATTGATCAATAGCTCTAACAAAACAATTAAGTACGATGCCGTTTCCACAACCTGCACAGAATCTGTGCGGAAGATATCGCAAATATTTCTTCATCAATTCTTGCATTCCATTTGTGCCTCCACTTTTTTAATTATAGATTCCATGCTCGGAATTACCCCGCCTAATTGTGTAACTGATATAATTTTGGCATTTTTAATAACTCTCTGGACTTCTCTAACTGCCATTCCATTATTCATCTCAACCACAAACACATGGTTAATATCTTCATTCATTAGTTTCTGAAGAATTATATCAGGAAAGGGCCAAAGCGTTTTAAAACGAATAAAACCAACTTTTATTCCCTTTTTCCTTAATGCTAATACAGCGCCATAAGCTGGTCTTGCTGATATTCCATAGGAAATAATGACTGCCTTCGCATCATCCAAATATCTCGATTCAATTTCTATTATATCTGATGCATTTGAAATTTTTGAACAAATACGGCGAATTGTGGCGGAATGTACTTCAGGTGCATAATTTCTCTTCCCTGAAATCTCATGTGCTGAACCTGTAACTAATAACTTATGCCCTTCTCCAAATTGCCCCATCGGTAGAATCTGATTTTCTCTGGTTTGGGGATCTCCTAATTTATACCGATACTCGATTTGAATAGTTTCAGGTTTTGGAATGATTAATTCTTCGCGCATATGTCCAATGGCGCCATCCATTAGCAAAATAACAGGAAGTCGATACATCTCTGAAAGATTAAATGCGCGAATTGTCATATCGAATGCTTCTTGGACTGAATTAGGGCTCAATACAATTGATTCATAATCGCCGTGTGCTCCGTATCGTGCTTGATAGAATTCTTGTTGGGCAGGGTAAGTCGCTTGTCCTGTAGAAGGTCCTGAGCGTTGGACAACAACAATAACGATTGGCGTTTCAGTATGATATGCATATGATATATTTTCTTGCATTAGACTAAAACCTGGCCCAGAAGTCGCCGTCATGGCTTTTGCACCTGCCCATGATGCCCCAATAATAGCTGCAGATGATGCAATCTCATCTTCCATTTGGAGAAAATAGCCATTACATTCTGGTAGCCTTCTTGATAGATATTCCGCAATTTCGGTAGCTGGTGTGATAGGATAGCCTGCGAATAAACTACAACCTGCGTAAATCGCCCCTTCCGCACATGCAATATCCCCTAAGACTAAATATCTTCCTGGTTTCATTAAAATCCCATAATCTTCTTGATATTTTTTAATTGGTGATAAATAGATTCTAAAAAAAGAAAAGAAGGTTTGATATTCCAAAATAAACCTATTTGCTCATTTTCCTTCTTCTGCTTCCTTTCGTAAGTCGCGTTTTAATACTTTTCCAGCTAAAGATACTGGTAATTCATCCCGAAATACTACTTCTTTTATCTTTTTATAATAAGCTACTTTATCTTTTACAAAATCTTTGATTTCTTCTACTGTAACTTTTGCCCCTTCTTTCAATACGATGTAAGCTCGTGGAATTTCACCCATTTCTGTCTTTACTCCGACAACCGCCGCCTGCTTAATGGCAGGGTGCTCATATAAGATATCTTCTAATTCGCGCGAAGAATATTGATATCCCTTATACTTAAGCATATCTTTTTTCCGATCTACTATGTAAAAATAGCCATCTTCATCCATTTTGCCGATATCACCTGTGTATAACCAGCCATCCTTTATTGTTTCAGCGGTCGCTTCTGGCCTATTCCAATATCCTAGCATTACTTGTGGTCCTTTCATGATAATTTCCCCTTCTTTACCAACTTCTAGCTCATTTCCTGCCTCATCGACAATCTTTACATCTGTATCAAAAAGAGGTATACCAACGCCCCCTATTTTTCGTATTGCATCTCTTGGAGCTGGATTAAATAATGCTCCCATTGTGCATTCTGTGAGTCCGTATGCTTCTATTACAACGCCGCCCCCAGGTTCAACGAGTTCTCGTAACTTTCTCATATGTTCTACTGGTAAAGGTCCTGCTCCACTTGCTACAACTTTCACTCGTGCAAAATCCTCCTTAAATTTATTAAGTTTCTTATGATTCAAAATCGGGACGTACATCGGTGGCGCTCCGCCAAGAGCGACTGGTTTATACTTGTGCATTGCTTTCATGTAATCTAATGGATCGAATCGAGGGAGAACTGCTAATGTCATAGCAGAAAAAATTGGATTATTCATGTATGCAATTGTGCCCATTGCATGAAACCACGGAACCACCACTAATATGGTATATTCTTTATCTGTCGGAAAGGTTTCTGGTGTATATTCTGGTTTAATTTCTTGATCTAAGGCAGGCGCCAACCAAACTGCTACTTGCGTTACATTCGCAATTACATTAAAGTGTGATATCATCGCCCCTTTGGGAAGTCCTGTTGTGCCACCTGTATACGCAAGAACTGCAATATCTTTTTTGGAATCAATTTTCACTTTTGGCGGGTTTGGCGGTGTCTCCAAAAGTTCCTTGAATGAGTAAATATAATCCGCATCTTTTACTTTTGCGAATGCTCTGAATTTGAAAAGAGTCATTAAAATTTTGTATTTTGTACCCAAATATTCTCGGAGATCAGAGATTATAATGCGTTTTAATTTCGTATTTTCCCTAATATTCTCGAGTTTATCATAAAGTAATTTTAATTTTAATGTTACAATCGTTTCAGCACCAGAATCATTAAGATGATGTGTGAGTTCTCGCTCCGAATGTAAAGGCGAACACATAGTAACACGCGCCCCAATTCGGAGTGCTGCATAGTAAGCAATCAAAAATTGTGGGCAATTAGGGAAGAAAAGCGCAACCATATCATTCTTTTTTATCCCTACTTTATGTAATGCCGCTGCAAACCGATTAACTAAATCATCTAATTCGGCATAGTTAAGCTGTTTTCCCATGAAATCACAAGCTATTCGATCCGGATATTTCTTTGCACTACCTGCCAGGAATTCAGCAATATTACCTTCATAATACTTCAATGACTTTGGATATTCCTTCGGCCATTTCTTAAACCAAGGTTTTTCCATTCATTTCACTCCTTCATCTTTAAATTATTGATAAAGTTTGATCTTCTATTTACATCTTTCTCCTTATAAATTTAAAAAAAATAAAAAAAAATAGAAGCCTTAAAAATAACGGCTCCATAATGACTGATTCTATTAATCATATCATTGTATGGTTACGCGCTTTTATTCTATTGCCAAAAATGCCGATTATGTCGTTGTAGACATTGATGAAATAGCTCTCTTGCTGTAAAAGAGCACAGGAACCTTTATATGGTTCTATAAAGGAGCTAATAACATAGGTGCCATTGATATCTCACAAGATGGCTCTACCACTGCCGTTGGATTTTATGATGGCAAATTATGTGTTTTTGGGATTACAAATAACGAATCTATTTTCAGTTGGTTTACCAAGGCATAATCGTAAGTGGTGGAATTCCTGGATTCATGTTCAGCTTTCTCCTGATCGCCTTTCTTGCAGTAATACCGTTACTTCAAAAAGGATGGAAACAAAAAATAAAAATTTAGTCAACTTTCCTTTCTCTTTTCTTTAATTCTCGCTCTAAAAGAGCTCGTCGCATTACTTTACCCACAGGGGTCCGAGGAATGGAACTGACGAATTCCACGAGCCTTGGGTATTTGTATCCCGCCATATTTTCTTTTGCCCATTCTATAATCTCCTGCTCCGAAATTTTTCCTCGATATTCTGGTTTTAACTTTATAAAGGCTTTGATTGTTTCTCCTGCAGTTTCATCTGGTAATCCTATCACGCCGCATTCTAAAACGGCAGGATGCTCATATAAGCTAGATTCTACTTCTGCTGGTAAAATTCGATAACCTTTATACTTAATTTGCTCTTTAGATCGCCCTACAATGTAGAAAAATCCATTTTCATCCATCTTAGCAAGATCTCCTGTCCGTAACCAGAGATTTCCGTTTTCATCTTCTACTAATGTATTTTTGGTTGCTTCAGGATTTTTCCAATATCCTTTCATGACTTGTGGTCCGCGGACTAATAATTCACCTGTTTCTCCTGGGGGCAATTCCGTGTTATAATCTGGAGGCATAACAATTTTCGCATCCGTATCGATGATAGGAAATCCAATACTTTCTGGTTTAATTTCTTCCCAACATTGTGCCATCGTTACCATACATGTGACCTCTGTAAGACCATATGCGTTTACTACCTTAAGCCCAGTTTTTTCCTTCCAAATAGCAGCTGTTTTCGGTGGAAGAGGTGCTGCCCCTGATCCTGCCATTTCTAACGAGGAAAGGTCTGCTGTTTTGAAATTTGGATGATTTGCCAACATTTGAAACATCAACGGAATTCCACTATAAGATGCAAGCCGATACATTTCAATCCATTTTAAAATCCGCCCTGGGTCAAATGTATCAATTAAAAGGGTAATTGCTCCTAAAACACAACTGTTCAAGACAAAAAATCCCATCCCATGACATAATGGATTACTTGTAATGGTGGAGATTTTCCCCATTCTTTCTAGATTATCTCTGAAGGATTGATATGTCCCCGCTGCACCTGTGAGAAGGAATTGCAAAGAATTTGCTATAATATTAGCATGAGTAAGCATTACTCCCTTCGGCAATCCCGTAGTTCCCCCCGTAAATAACAATGCCGCAAGATCCTCATTAATATTCAATTCAACCTTTGGAGGTTTGGGTTGATACGCCTCAAGTAAAAATTTAAAGGTGACTTGACCATCATCTTTACGATCCGTTATTATTATCAAATCCCCTACATCATGTTCTTTTCTTACCCGTTTTACAGTTCCTAAAAGGTTTTCTGCCACAATAAAAACTTTGATATTTCCTGCAGAACTTACGATATGCGCTACTTCCTTTTTCTTAAGTAATGGATTGATGGGAATAAGGATCCCACCTGCCTTCATAACCCCATATACTGCAAAGATATATTCAGAATTATTCCCTGTCATGATCGCTACTCCGTCCCCTTTCTTGATTCCATACTTCGTTGCAAGTGCATTTGCGAAAATATCCGAAAAATAATCGGTCTCATAATAGGTAAATTTCTCCTCTTTAGGAATAAAATAAAAGGCTCTATTATTTGGGAAATGCTTAGCAGTTCGCTTTAAAAGGCAATAAGCACCTGCTACTTTAGGATATCTTAGACTTTTAGGTACATCCACCTTATCCCTATTTCGGAGCCATGGGCGCCCTGGGCGAACCCATTCACTTTCATTCTCAAAATCAGCAATCTGATCTAAATTCATTTCACATAAATCTTCTTCATTCATTTCTGTAATCACCAAAATAACAATATACATCAAAGATCTTTGATGTGCTATACTTTTCTCTTGTTTTAAAAAAATATCTTTTCTAATAGCAAATAACTTTAGATGGTCTTTTAAATGAATCTAATTAAGATTCAGATGGTTATGTAGGTTAAAAGAAAAATTATTTTATTTTATGAATTATCTTTCATCAAAGATACGTTTTGCTTTGCCTTGCGACCGAGGGATCGCACCTTCGGGTTTTAATTCAACATTAATTCGAAGTAGAATTAAATTCCGCAATTCTTCTGCAATTTTATTTTTTAAGAGTTGCATTTTATCTACAATTTCAGCTTCAGTCTTTAAATCTCTAAAAACTTCGTTTTTAACTTCTGCCTCAACGGTAATTTCATCGAGTGCACCCCTTTTCCAAAGTCTTATTCGATAGTTATAACCAATTTCTTTATGTTTCATTATAACATATTCGATCTGAGAAGGAAAAACATTTACACCGCGGATTTTTAGCATATCATCTAGTCTGCTTTTGATTCGCTTCATTCGCACGTGTGCGTTTCTACCACAGGCACATTCCTCTTCTAGACTGGTAAGATCACGAGTTCTATAGCGGATTGCTGGCATCGCTTCTTTTGTTAAATTGGTCAAGACCAATTCGCCTTCCTCACCAAAATCAAGTCGCTCTCCCGTAGCAGGATCGATGATTTCAGCGATGAAATTATCTGACCACACATGTAAGGAATCTCCCTTACTTTCAGGACATTCGCAGGAAACTCCTGGTCCAATTAATTCTGTTAAACCATAATTATCGTATGCTTCACATTCTAATCCCTCTTCAATCTTCTTTCGCACGCTATTGGACCATAATTCGGCCCCCAACATCGCTAATCGTAAAGGTACCTTTAAATTCATCTCTTCTGCTACTTCCACTAATCGCAAACCAAAAGAGGGAATCCCATGTATCGCTGTAACTCCGTAATCAATCATAAATTCTAATTGACGTGCTGTGTTTCCACCACCAAAGGGAATATATAAACATCCTAATCGCGTAGCGCCCTGAAAATAGCCTAATCCTCCTGTAAATAATCCATGTGTTACCGTATTTTGAAATACATCTTCTTTCGTTACGCCAATGCAGGTTAAGTTTCTTGCAATCAATTCTGTCCATGTTTCTAAATCATTTTCAGTATAAAAACAAGTAACAGGCTTTCCTGTGGTTCCAGAAGTCGCATGTAATCGGACTAACTCCGATTTCTCCACCGTTAATAATCCATACGGAAAATTTACCTGAAAATCTTTTTTCGTCATGAAAGGAAGCTTCTGAATATCCGATAATTCACGGATATCATCTGGACTCACATGTGTTTCTTTCAATTTTTTATTATAATAAGCGTTTTTGGCAGCTCGATGTACAGCTTGCTTTAATCGCTTTAATTGAAGTTCTTGCATCTCTTTTTTGGACATTTTCTCGATTTTTTCATGCCTAAAATGCAATTCACGCATAATCTCACTTTCGTAAAGATTGTTAAAAAAACGATTTAGTAGAAATTTTAATTAGGCTTTTTATTATTACTCTGGTTTCCTCAGAAAACACATCCTAGGAACGTTTTATACAGGTTCCCAAATAATTTAGGGATTTTGAAAGAAATACCTTACTAATTTCTCAAAATAATTTCCCTAAATCCCTATTACTAATCAAAAACCTCAATCTGTCTTTATGATACATGGTTTAGGTACTCAACAAGCATCTGAAAAACCTCTACCAAATAATACTGTAAAAAAACAGATAAGCTTTATAAATAAGATGAAAAAAAGATCAATACCTCTGACAATGCATTGAAGGAGTTTCTGAGATGCAAGCGATAATTGTGTATTATTCCTTGACAGGGCAGACTGCACAAGCCGCTAAATATATTGCAAAGGGACTTGAAGCGGAAAATGTTGATGTGGTTATATCTCTTAATGCACATAAAGCCACTGCTGATGATTTACGAAATAAAGACATCGTAGTAATAGGTACCCCAGTTCATGTTGGCGCACCTGCAATGGAACTCCGCCGATTTTTAAACAAATTACCTGAGGACGCGCTTTCTGGGAAAAAAGTAGCAATTTTCTCCACTTTTCTATTTTGGGGGAGTGACACCGCTTTAAATACGGTTGAAGAAATCCTACGCGATAAAGGGGCAAGCGGTGATATCCTCCGGATGGCACGACGCACAAGTATTCTCCGAAATATTTGGAATGCTCTTACAGGTTCTACCAAAGACGAAGAAGCCTGGATTGCTTTCGGGAAATTAATTGCGACTTCCTAACTCTGAAATCCTATCTTATTTTTTTATAATGTCCCTATTTTAAGGGAATTTCTATTTATTCCGTGAAAAAACAATAAAATTTTTCAAATAGATATCAATAATCAAGATCATTATTTGATTTGTTTGATGGAACGTGATATTATGCCGGAATTCACTCGAGAAACTGAATTAGGATCGGTTACGATTAATTATATAAAACGTGGAAAGAAAGGCGATGCAGTTTTTCTGATACATGGTTTAGGTATGGGGAAAGACGCATGGTTATTTCAAATTCGTCCAATTGTAAAGGCAGGATTTACAGTCTATGCCCATGATTCACGGGGTTTTGGTAAATCCACCATGACCGAATTTCCAGATGATGAGAAAAAAGCCTTTGAGTTTTATAGTTTAAAAAATGATGTGGCTGATTTAGCTGCTTTGATGGAGCATGTAGGTGTAAAAAAGGGACATCTCATTGGCATTTCGATGGGTGGTTTAATCGCCCAAATGTTTTGTGTAACACATCCTGACCGGGTAATCTCCGCGACGATCGCCAATAGTTTTAGCTATCCTCATGGGCGAATTCTTTACTCAACTGCCGCCTGGGAACTCGCCATGGAAAAAATGTCATTTGCAGAAGGCTTCGATATCCTTCTACCTTGGGTCGTTGGCGAAAAAATGCTTGAAAACCCTCTCTTTGAAACGGTATATGACCAAATGAAGGATATGTACGTGAAAGCGAACAGTAATTGGTGCTTTATAACTAAAATTAGAGCAATACGAGCTCGTACGCCGGAAACTTTACAAGACCGAGTCAAAGAAATCCGTGTACCTATCCTCCTTATCGGTGGTAGTGACGACATTCTCACGCCTCCTAAATATCAAGAATATACGAAATCATTGATTCCCCATGCTGAGTTAGTTATTATTCCGGATGCTGGACATGCCTCCATCCTTGATAACCCCGATGCTTTCAACGAAGCTGTCATTACATTCCTGAAAAAACATGCAGTCAATAAAAAAAATGAGTGAATCGCATTTTTTTGAAAAGAATGCATCTACTTGCTTTATCTACTTGAAATCCTTTTCTTTATATTCTAATCTATTCTCTTTTTTCACGAGCTTATTTACTTCGTCAATTAACTTGGAAATTTCCTCGAGCCAATAATTATAAATACTAACTTTCTGCTGCCTATCTCCTATTTTCCATTCAACGATCATCTGAAAACCATCTTCTACTTGCCGACTATCATATGTTTCATTGAATTCAATTTCATTTAAGTTCTCCAAAGTTTTTTCTAGCTTTTTTATTTCCTCGCTTGTTAAAGATCGTTTCTCCACTAACCTTCCATCTGGTTCTCTCGCAAAATTGTCCAAATACATAATATTTCCATCTTGAACGATCCACCGTCGGCTGGGTTTGCCAAAATACAACTGGGTTATTTTTATTTCGAAAGACATGAAGAAAACTCCATACTTTTTTTTATTCAATAAAATGGATTGTTTAAATATTTATATATTCCGTCCAAATTGATTTATCTAATTGTTCAATTTTTCCCCTCGCATATTTTTAGTGAAGTTCCTTATAGGTTGGCTGTTTAGCTGAACGAAATCGCTCCCCATATTTTATAATTTTGCTTAAAGCGAAAGCACAGCGCGACATATTAGGAAAAACCGGTATTCCTATCCCTTGGATCATTCGCTCGTACTCAATTTTCTTTTTTATGATTTCCCCTTCGTAGAAGATGGTAGGGAGAACCGCGACGATGGGGAGTTGAACTCGGAGTGTTTTTAGGAGACGAATGATTGATTTGAAAGTAGGTTCCATTATGTTATTCATTTTAAAAGCCTTCTCAAAATTCAGTCCCCAATCAATCCCGGCATCAAAAATCAAAAGATCAATATTTTTAATAGAAGCCATCAGTTTGAGGATTTGGCGTAATTTTCGCCCTTCCCAAATGGCTACATTCAGATCAATAGGATTTCGAACGATAACTCCTACTTCTCCAATAATCTTCTTTATTTTATCTTGGATTTCTTTAGGATTTTCTGGCAATTCAAATCCTGCCTTATTTAAGATATCCGAAGTCGCGACCGTATTTCCCCCTCCGCCACCAACCACGGCTAAACGACGCCCAATAGGCAATCTATCTTTTAAATAATAAAAGGCAGTTAATGTATCAATAACTTCTTCTGGATTAGAAACTGCTATTAATCCAATTTGTTTAATAAGCCCATCAATCACCTCATTTGCTCCTGCAAGGGAGCCAGTATGGGACTTTATTGCCGCACGTCCAGCTTTCGTTTTCCCTCCCTTCCAAATGATTATAGGTTTCTCCTTAATAACTTGAGAGGCAATTTGAAAGAACCTCTGCCCCATTTGCACATCTTTAAAGCCTTCTAAATAAATGAATATAATCTCTGTTTCGGGATCTCGTTGGAAATACTCGAGGAAATCAGGACAATGGAGATCACAACCATTTCCGAATGAGATAACTTTCGAAAATTTCAATCCTCGATAATTTCCCATGAAGGCGAACATGTCAGCGTGCCCCCCACTTTGAGAAATTATTCCGATAAGTCCACTATGTTCCTCGCCGACTGGTAAATTCACGATGAAAGATACCTGCGCCTTCGGAACGTAAAGCCCGACGCAATTTGGACCAAGAATCCGCATATTTCCCTGCCGTGCTGTTTCAACAATTTGTCTTTCTAAGTCTTTATTCCCTAACTCGCTAAATCCGGAGGTGAAAATCGTTCCTAACTTTACTCCCACCTCAACACATTCCTTAATGATATCGAGTACATATCTGCGAGGAACTGCAATAATCACATAATCAATGGGTTCAGGAACTGCCTTTAAGTTTGGATAAGTACGAATTCCATAAAGTTCTGTCTTATTTTTGTTAATAGGGAAAATCTTTGGGAATTTTGAACCAATTAATGCGTTTAAAAAATTAGAACCTCCACTAAAAGGATTGTTCGTTGCCCCTACAATAGCAATTGTTCTTGGATGAAAGTAGGAATCAAATATTGCAAATTCTTGATCATTCATCAATATCACAAAATCGATTCTTTTTTAGTAAAAAAACGAATCCTAATAGTATTTTAAAAGGTTGTGCTTTCTATTCGAATTTCCTACTAATTCTTTTTTAAATATGTAAAAGGTCATGATTTTTATTTACGTTTTACTCCAAATCCTATTCAAGGATGGATTAATTTCTCCTCAATCATGAATTAGCCTATAAAAATAAACAAATTTCCTCTCGATAAATTTTTAAGGTTATTACATATGAGATAGGAAATAAAAGACTTCCTCGCGGAAGAAGGGCGAGGTGAATTCTTTGCGTTATACTTATGCAGATATTCCCGACTCTACTAGGACTAAGAAATTTGTTCCTTTAGCGCGACATCTTTGGAATATAAACAAACATTTAGGTCCCGATATTATTCTTGAAATGATTGATGCATGCCCTGAATATATGTCAATACACTTACAAAGTGTATTGACTATTTTGGAGAGGTAATAGCATGGCAAAAATTTTGATGCTTGGAGGATGCGGCGATATGGGGCGGATGGCTGTCGTCTCTTTGCTTTCCTCGCCCCTTGTCGAAAAGGTCACGATAGCCGATAAAAATTATGAGGTTGCTCAGAGATATGTTGAGTTAGCAAATTCAGATAAATTATCCGCCGTTGAAATTGACATTACCAATGAAGAGGAACTTATTCCCTTAATTTCCTCACACGATCTCGTTGCTAATACTATTGGACCATTTTATAAATTCGGCGTACCAGTTTTAAAAGCTGCTATTAAGGCGAAAAGACATTATGTAGATATTTGTGATGATTGGAAACCGACTCTTGATATGTTGGGATTAAATGAGGAAGCTCAAAATGCGGGTATCACTGCTATCATAGGAATAGGGGCAAGCCCTGGAATTACAAATCTTCTCGCTGTGAAGGCATACTCTGAATTAGATGAAGTTAACAAAATAATTACTGCTTGGGGCATTGGCTGGACCAAAATGGGCCAAAAACCCACCTATTTCATTAGTAAGAAAAACCTCTTCACAAAGCAATTACAAGGAACGAGAACTCCTAATGCCGCAATTATGCATTTACTTCATGAAAGTATTGGAAAAATCCCAATCTACCGCGATGGGAAATTGGTTGAAATCGAATCTTTGACGGAGGCGGAACCTATTCACTTTCCAGGTAGAGGAGGTCCAATGTATGCCTGCTATATAGGGCATCCCGAACCTGTAACTCTTTCAAGAACGCTTAAGGTGAATTCAATTTCAAATCAAATGTTTTTAACAAAAAAATTTACCGATGTCCTCCGAGATTATGTAAAACAAATTTCAGAGGGGAACTTGACTATGGCTGAGGCGGCTATCGCTATTGAAGACGATCTCAATAAATTTACGACAAAATTGTACCTCCTTTGGGTAATTTTAAAACGATTTTTCCGATTTCCACCAACCTTATGTGCCTTTGCACTAGGAAAAAAAGGGAACCGCATAAAGAAAGTAGCAATAGGGGTAAAATATCAACCTTATGGAGAAATAGATGAGGGAATGGATGGTATAACAGCTATTCCACTGGTTATCGCAGCACTTATGATTTTAAAAGGAGAAATTTCGAAAAAAGGTGTTTTTACTCCAGAAGAGACGATTAATCCGGATGAATTTTTCGCATATTATGCCAAGTTTTGTAAGGAAACTCTCACTATAGAAGATGTCCTTATGAAAAAGGTTATCGACCTCTGAATTCTCCATTCTTTCTCAGGATTATTTTCAAATAGGTTTTAAATAAGAAAAATTACCCAGAATAGCTAACCTTTTTATTGCTTCAAATAAATAGAAGTATGATTATCTGCGAGCGAGGATTAAAAACATGAGTAGTTATCTTTTAGATATTCAAAATCTTTCGGTAGAAGTCGAAGGCACCGTTATTTTAGAAAATATTAATTTAAGCATTCCATATTCAGAAAGTTATGTCCTTTTTGGTCCAAATGGGTCAGGAAAGAGCACACTGCTTAAAGCAATTATGGGGTTTCCATCGTATAAGGTAGTTAATGGGAAGATTATTTTTGATGGGAAGGATATTACGAATTTACCTACTTCTGAACGTGTAAGAATGGGGATTTCTATTGCCTATCAGCATCCGCCTGAAATAAAAGGAATTAAATTAATTGATATTTTTAAATTCTGCTTAAAAAAGAAGCCAGAAGAAGATCTAGAACCTGAACACTATGAGCTAATTGACAAATTGAAATTGAGATCCTTTTTAAATCGCAATATAAACGTTGGATTCTCTGGTGGGGAACGAAAGCGGTCAGAAATCGTCCAAATGCTGCTTTTAAAACCAAAATTAATACTTTTAGATGAACCTGATTCGGGAGTTGATATTGAAAGTCTGAGGTTGATTAGTCAAGAAATTCAAAAATATATCACCGAAACAGGGTCTTCTGCGTTGATTGTAACCCATCAAGGCGAAATTCTCAACCATATCACTACAGGACGTGCTTGTGTACTTTTAGATAGCACCATTCATTGTTATAAAAATTCACAGGAAATCTTTAATACCATTAAGGATGTCGGATTCGCAAAATGCATCGAATGTCAGGAACGAGGGGTGAAAATAAATGATTAAACCGAAAGATGCCAAACTCACATCTTTAAGAGATTTACCACATGAAATTTTAAAATCCATCGCAGAAACGGGTGTAATTGAGAATGAAAACGAACGATCGGCATCATTCTTGCATATGGACCAAACAACCGTATATGATAAAATCAATGAAATGTTTCAAGACCAAATTATCATGATGGATACTAAAGAAGCTCTAAAGAAATTTGATTGGTTAGAACAATACCGATGGAAATTAGTGGATCCTGACAAAGATGAATTTACAAAAAAAGTTGCTGATGATTGGAGTGGAGGTTACTTCTTTTGGATCCAAAAAGGGGCTAAAATCACCTTTCCTTTACAATCCTGCCTATTAATTACTGAAAACCGCCTCGAACAACGTGTACATAACATTATAATAGCCGATGAAGGGAGCGAAGCCCATATTATAACTGGATGTGTTCAACACGCAGATGTTGATAAAGCCGATCATATCGGTATTTCAGAGATTTATGTGAAAGATAATGCTGAATTGCATTTCTCTATGATTCATCATTGGTCTGAAAACACATTGGTTCGTCCTCGCTCTGCTATTGAAGTAGGTAATAACGCTATTTTCATATCAAATTACCTCAGCTTGCATCCAGTTAAGAATATGCAGATGTATCCCACAGCCTTTAATAATGGTGTCAATTCAAAGAGCAGTTTCAATAGCATTATCTTTGCTGATAAACAATCCATGGTGGATATAGGCTCAAAAGTTATATTAAATGGAGAAGGCTCAAGTGCTGATATCATTTCTCGAGGTATTTCTAAGCGTAAATCAAAAATTTATGCACGAGGTAAGCTGGTAGCAAACACACCTCACTGTAAGGGTCATTTAGAATGTTTAGGACTGCTGCTGGGTGGCGAAACAATGATGGCTGCAATTCCAGAACTTGAAGTAAATGTTGAAGGCGCTGAACTCTCTCATGAAGCCGCCGTTGGGAAAATTGCTGATGAGGAGATACAATATCTCATGACACGCGGACTCTCCGAGGAAGAAGCAACATCCGCAATTATCCGAGGATTCATGGATACTCGCATATTAGGACTCCCAAAAGATCTTGCAGCCGAAGTTAATCAATACATGTATGAGATGGATTTTGGTGCCTAATTTTGTTGAAATACAATACTTGTTTTGTTGCGAATTAATCATTTGCACAATCTTTTTAGTTTCTTCTTTGCATCATCTCAGCTTAGCAGATAAAATTTTCCCTTTTTTCGGTTTAAAAAATGCATAAATAAAAATATTTGCATCTATATATATCATTTTCATTTATCTAAATTTCTTATTTAAAAGATAATTTTCAAATTTAGACCAATCCTCGAGTTTATCAACGAGTTCATCATCAAATTCCAAAGAATCAAAAAATTGAGTTAAATCTATTTTTTTCTTTGGGATTATTCGAAGGATCCCTTCCTCTTCGATAATTATAACTTCATTCCCATCCTTAAGTTCTCTTTTTCTCCACTCTCGCGGTAATATTATTCTTCCTTGTGAATCAACTTTTCTAATTTTTGTATTTACATTCAAAATACTCACTTCATTATCCTTTAGGATTTTTCCTAATTTGTATAT
>SUPS01000167.1:7027-9079 GCA_005191415.1 Candidatus Helarchaeota ASGARD archaeon Hel_GB_A | reverse complement strand
GGCGAAAAGTATTATAAAAAAATCTTCTCGCCAGCAATCGAAAATTTATATAACCAAGGACTCTCGTATAAGGAAGTAAAGGAAGCCGTCGGTATTCCTTCTAGAATTGGTGCGAAAATTTCTTTGGATAAATTTTTGGAATTTCTCCCCAAAGAAAAGGCAGAAGCATAACTAGCTTATTTATAGATCCTTAAAGAAGTGTGTATAATCATCTCGAGAAGAATACGTTATTATTTATTACTCCTCATTGCAGTTTCCCTTATTTGTTTAGTTTTATTTCTTCCTCTTGATCTTTTGGAATACTTATCCTTGGAAATTGTGGGCGAACCTCCCATCAATGGGCAGAGCTGGATGGCAGGCGTCATTGCGTTAGGTGGCCCGCTTTCGATGAGAATACTCGCAATTTTTGGGATTTTAATAATTTTTCTGCTCATCCCAATAGTCTTAAATTGGGAAAAAGCTCCTCATATTCAACGACAAGTTAAAAATGCTGAACTTGCGTTTTTTTTATTAGCAACTGGTGTGTTTTTTCTAATCAACTTCTTAATTGGTTACGAGTGGTGGGATCCGAATGCATTTTTAGGAATGGGACCGTTGTTTTTTCAGTCCATTCTAAGCCTTATAGTTCTAGGTTGCTTACCTGAAATAGCCAAATTGATATTCAAATTCGAAAGAGCAGATTTCGCCGAATCAACCGCTAATATTCGAAAGATAGCGATAATTATGATCTTAATTGCTTTTGGATATGGACTGATTTCCCTCATATGGCATTGTTGCTCTTTTTTTGATGCAAAAATGTTTTTCTTCTTCTTTATAATTAAATTAATCCAGCTATGGGCTATGTGCAGCTTTTTCTTTAAATGGGGGCTTCCGCTTTTCTTAAATAAAACGAATGAATGGACGGCATATATTATCATATCAATCTTATTTGGTTTCTGCTATCCATGGCATACATTCGGATTTGCTATCACATTCATTATTTTTGGATTTCTTATTTGTTATCTTACTCGTAAAACTAATTCCTATCTCACAGGATTAATTCTTTTGTATTTTGCATATATTTTTCATGCTGGACTCGCTTGGCAAGGACCTTTAATCACATTTTCTGTTATCTATCCCATTTCAATTACAATTATTGCAGTTCTTTTTTATTTCAATTTTATCAAGAGAACTATCTTAAAGACTTAATCTTACAGGTATTTATAGGTGAAATTTAAATTGAAAAACCATACTGAAGGTATCTATGCAGATGAGGATCGCTGGGAAAGTGAAATAAGTACTGATTTACGGGATATTTTTCTCAATATTTTTAGAAAACTTCCAAAATATTGGTATGCAAAATTTTGTTCAAAATTTTCGATTAAAACGTTACCAAAATTTCCTGATTCGCTTGACATTCCGAATTCTAAAACTATTTTTTCGTGGATAAAAAGTTTGTGTGCTACACCACATAGGCGCCCAGGCACACCTGAAGGGCATAAAGCGGAAGATTGGGTTAGTCAAAAGTTAATTGAGCTTGGATTAAAGGAAGTTAGAAAAGATCCTATTCCCATAAAAGTCTGGGAATGTACAAATTGGGCATTGAAAGTACAAAATGATATAATGCCATCCTTTTTTGTAGTTAATACAGGATTTACAAGTCCACAAGGGGTGAAAGCTCCTTTAGTATATGTAGGAAGGGGTACTCCAAAGGATTTTGCAAAAAAAGATGTTTCTGGAAAAATTGTCGTTGCAGAAGTCCCTTTTCCCTATATCCCTATTGGATTACTCTTCAGAGTTCTAAAATTTTTAAATGGTGTTTACTATATATCTGATCCTGATTATTCTCTCTCGGTTCTTAAAGCCCAATATCTTAATTTTGTGCGTCGCAATTTTATAGGAGGTTCCACCTTAAAAAACGCACCTTTAAATGATGTTTATTGGAACGCCTTTAAACGTGGCGCTAAAGGTATCATTCTTATTTTAAAAAACCAGCCCGCTAATTCTAACACACATTATGGACCTTATGATGGTATAATGAAGCAAATGCCTGGACTCTGTCTTTTATACAAA
>SUPS01000167.1:0-7017 GCA_005191415.1 Candidatus Helarchaeota ASGARD archaeon Hel_GB_A | reverse complement strand
TTTGGGTAGGAAAATATGATGGAGTGGAATTAAAGAAACTTGCTAAAGAAAAGACTGAAGCCACAATGATTTTAAATGGATCAATTAAGAAAGGTGTAATGCATAATGTCTGGGGCGTGCTTCCAGGATGTTCCAAGGAAATAGTTATGATAACTTCCCACCATGATTCGCCATTTCAAGGTGCCGTCGAGGATGGCGCTGGCGTGGCACAAGTACTAGCCCAAGTCAATATCTGGGCGAAGGTTCCAAAAGAAAAACGTAAGAGAACGCTCGTTTTTGTCATTTCAGCAGGGCATTTTTATGGTTCTCAAGGAGGACATCAATTTGCCAGAACTCACCCAGAATTGATGAAAAAAGTGAAATTACTGATAACTTTAGAACATTTGGGCGCTAAAGAAGTGGTTGAGAGAGATAAAAAATATGCATTTACCAATCAGCTGGCATTTACAGTTATATTTACCTCATCAGAGCCACTAACTATTGCTACAGTTGTGAATGCACTTCAACAAAAGCCCGCAAAGTCTACAATAAGTATTCCTATGGATCTTATAGCAGATGCGCCCACTTCTGATGCTGCAGGATTCGTATTAGAATCGAAGGTTCCTACCATTTCTTGGATTGGATGTCCTTATTATCTCCTAGATAAACATGATACCTTAGATAAAATTGCAGTCTCCGAACTCCAACCTATTTGTGAAACAATCACTGAATTAATCAAACCTTTTATGTATTAACCTTATTAAAAACAAATAACTTTTTGATGGATAGAATTTAGTTTTCAGTTTTGTGCTTCTATCTCTTAATATTCCTGAAAATATCACTAGGACAACTTGATCCGAGTTCAAATCCCTTTTTATGTCCGCATTCAAAGAAGGTGGTTGTACATTCTAAACAGACGTATTGTTTTCGAGGTTCTCCACAAATTGGACAAATGCCTTCTCCTTTTTCGATATATTCACTTTCTTTGCAACGAGGGCACTTAAGTTTGGTATTCACTTCTAATTACCCGCATTTATTAAAGAGATCTATTCCTATCCATTTCCTGGGAACTGAATCATAAAAACATTTGTATACAAAATAAAATCTACTTTGAAACCTATTTCAATAGGTCTGATTTTTTCTAATATTCTTTCGGATTTAATTTTGAAGATTGAAAATCAACATTTTGAAAATCAACATTTTTTTAAATAAGCAATTTTTAATAAAGGTGGTCATTAATTGAGATGTTGTAATTTGGAAGGATTTGAATGGAAAACTTATTAGAAGTTGCGGGGAAAATCAAGCGAATAGAGATTCAAGGCGCATCTAATGTTGCAAAGGCTGGGATTAAGGCATTTGCAGAATATATTGATACAACTTCGTTTTCAAATAAAGATGAATTAGTTTCGTATATGATGAAAGCGAAAGAGATTTTATTTAAGACGAGAGATACTGAACCTGCTCTTTGGAACTGTTTAAAATTAATAATTAAGACCGTAAAAGAAGCTAGTTTTGAAAGTGAGCAAGAACTGAAAAAATTGGTTTGGGATACCGCGAATTTTTATATAAATCAAATAAAAGATGCGAAGGTAAAGATAGGGTATATTGGTGCGAGAAGGATTTTGAACGGAATGATTATTATGACCCATTGTCACTCGTCTGCAGCTGAACAGATTCTAATTCAAGCACATCGAGAGAATAAAGAGTTTCAGGTAATTTGTACTGAAACGCGACCGAAAATGCAAGGACGTATTACGGCTCAGGTATTAATAGATGCAGGAATCCCCGTTACAATGGTAGTTGATTCGGCTATGCGTTGGGTTTTAAAAAATAAGGCGGTAGATATGATTATAACAGGAGCAGATGCTATAACCAGTGAAGGTACTGTCTTAAATAAAATTGGCTCAAGACTTTTAGCTCTTGCTGCTGCTGAATCACATGTTCCATATTACGTGGCTACACCTCTTTTGAAATATGATACCGAAACGGTTGTAGGAAACCTTACAAGAATCGAATTTCGCGATCCTGAAGAAATTTGGAAAAGGGAGGAAGGGCGCCCTCCCAATTTAAAATTCGAAAATCCTGCCTTTGAAACTATTTCACGCGAATACATCGCAGGATTAATTACGGAAGCTGGGATTTTCGCGCCTGAACTCATTAGTCTCATGTTTGAGAAATATTATAACTTATAAAAAGAAGGAGATCTTAAAATGACATTTGAAGATAGAGGAAATTTATTTTATGCTAAAGAAGAAGAAATTGATGTTGATGAGAACATTATTGCGGTTTATTACATTAAATCATCTAAATTTTCAACTAAAATAGCGGCTGAACAAATTGCGATAGAGGAATCGATAGGAACTTGGACAAAAATTACCACGGAATTAGATTATGTTCGGCGTTTAGCTGCGAAAGCCTTTAAGTATTCCAATTCTAATGAGGGGATTGTTAAAATCGCGTATCCCCTTGAATTATTTGATCCCGAAGTAGGTGGTATTCCGAATCTTTTGAGTATCGTTGCAGGGAATCTCTTTGGATTAGCTGGTCTAGATACGGTAAAATTAATGGATCTTGAGTTGCCAAAAAAATTTATTCAATTATTTCCCGGACCACAATATGGGATTGATAAGATTCGAAAATTGGTAGGAACATCCACACACCGTCGCCCCCATGTAGGGACTATTATCAAACCAAAAGTTGGTTTAACACCAAAGGATACTGCCAAAGTCGCTTATGAAGCTGCCTCAGGAGGTTTAGATCTAATTAAAGATGATGAAACGCTTACAAGCCAAACTTTCTGTCCCTTCGAGGATCGGCTTACCGCCGTTATGGAAAAATTAGATTTGGTTAAAGAAGAAACTGGTAAAACTGTTTTATATGCTATAAATATTTCTGCTACATATGATAAGCTTCTTGAATTGGCTGATTTTGCAAAAGATAATGGCGCTAACTGTTTAATGATTGATATCCTAACTACTGGCTTTAGTGCTGTCCAGATTCTTGCTCAAGACTCGATTAAACTACCAATTCACATTCATCGTACGATGCATGGTGCCCTTACAGAGGGGCTACATGGAGTTTCAATGATGGTAATTGCAAAACTCACGCGCCTTTGTGGAGGTGATCAATTACATACCGGAACCGCTGCTGGCAAAATGGGGCTCGCAAAGGATATTCCAGAAATCCAAAAAATAAATGAATTCCTTAGATCAGATTGGTATGGGCTCAAAACGATATTTCCTGTCGCCTCGGGAGGAGTACATCCTGGAATTGTCCCAATTAACATAGAATATCTGGGTACAGACTTAGTAATTCAAGCGGGTGGTGGGGTTCATGGACACCCTAATGGGACTCGCGCGGGCGCAAAGGCAATGATTCAAGCTGCTGAAGCCGCATTCCAAAATATTTCCCTCGAACTCTATGCGCAAACTCATCCTGAACTTGCACTTGCCTTAGATAAATGGAAAGACAAATATGCTAAAAAAGACTAGCCCAAAAATTAAAATAGATGATAGAACTTCTTAATTTTACTCCAAAGATTATTATTAGGTGACACATTTGAGCGAAGAGACACCTCCTATACAATATTATGAAGTAATTGATTTCAAAACAATCTCAAAAAGAGGAGCTTGGTGGATTCTTTTAGCGTTATGTCGCGAGACAGAAAGCAATAAAATGTTTTTAGCCTTTTATAAATATCAAAAACGCAAAAATCAAGAAGGCGAATCCTATTGGCAAAAAAAATCAAGTTTCCGTTGGAATAATATTAATCACATTCCTAAGATCATCGAATCTATTCAGGAACTCACTGAGGAATGGAAAAATCAGCAAGAATTATAAAATCCTTTCGAGGAACCTCCTCCCTTTTTCTCCATTAAAGAATTTGAAACTAAAAATAAGTTTAAAAAAAGGATTTAGAATAGTTTTTTCATAAGCCAAGCCATATTTTTTCCGAGATTGCGAAAAGTTTTAACCCCTTCTTCATCTTTCAGAATTTCACCTGGATTGAGCCCAATTCCGAGATTCCAATAAGAAGATCCAGGAACAATCATTTGATTTATGAGAAAGAAATAGTTTAAATCCGAGAACACGGCACAGGCACCTTGTCGCCGGACTGCAACAACTGCGGCTCCAACTTTCCGTTGTAATGCATCGTTATTCACTTTAGAAATAATACCTGCTCGGTCTATTAAAGCCTTCATTTTTGATGATACATTGGCAAAATAAGTTGGTGAGCCCAAGATTATGCCATCTGCCTCCAACATCTTGGAATATAAGTCATTTAAATCATCTTTATGGCTCATGCATCTATTGTTTTCGGCACACTTAAAACATGCAAGACAGGCTTTGATTTCCTTATCTGCAAGTTGAATCAGTTCTGTTTCTATTCCTTCTTTTTTTAACTCTTCAAAAACTATCTCAATAGCTCGTGTAGTGTTTCCATTTTTTCGAGGACTTCCATTAAACGCAATAACTTTCATAATTCATACCTTCATTAAACTTTTTTACATAATCCGATGCTAAAAATTTAAATTATTACATGTCATGATTTAATTAAATCTGTTAAAATAATTGAAATCATTTCCAATTTTTTAAATATTTTTGGCAAAAAGATTTGGACGAAAATCAAAATGATTACCCCAAAATTTATAGATGATACGACCTTGCGAGACGGCGTTCAAATGCCTGGAATCCGAGCGCCTAGCCCTGAAGAACGGTTGAGAATTGCACAATATTTAGATGATATTGGTGTAGGAAGAATTGAAATTTTTGGAACATGGTACGATGTCGATCGGCATACAGCGAATTTAATTTTATCAGCAGGGCTTAAATGCCGCGTTGGGGTTTGGGTTCGTGCAAAAATTGATGATATAGATGAAGCTTTACGGCTTAATGGGATAAAGGAAGTAGGTATCAGTCATCCTATTAGTGATATTCATTTAAAATATAAGGTGCGTATCACTCGCGAGGAAGCAATGAAGCGGATTACCAATGCCGTTCAATATGCTATTGATCACGGTTTAAAGGTCTTTTATCACGGTGAGGACTGCACACGGGCTGATTGGAACTATGAGAAGGAATTAGTTAAGACTTTAGCTGAATTAGGTGCTGAAACTTATCGCGTTTGTGATACAGTGGGTGTAGGGATACCCAGTCATGTATCTCCGGATGTCGATATTAGTAAGAGTGTTCCCGATAAAGTCCGCTATCTTAGTCAATTTGATATTGACATTGAATTTCATGGACATGATGATTTAGGTAATGCCGTTACAAATACGCTTGTTGCATTACAAAATGGTGCAAAATGGGCGAGTACTACTATGTTAGGCATCGGAGAACGATCTGGTAATGCAGAAACTGAAAAAGTTTTGATGAATCTTGTTTATCATTTCGGAGTAAAGGGCTATAATACAAAATTACTCACGAAATGTTGCCGTTTTATCAGTAAGACTATGGATGTTCGCATTCCTTCAAATAAAGCGATTGTTGGAGAAAATTCCTTTACACATCAGTCGGGAATCCATACGGCTGGCGTTATAGAACACCCCGAAACCTATGAATTTATCGATCCTGAAGAAGTGGGCAATCAACGCCGCTTACTGGTCGGTCCATATAGCGGAAAGAAAATTATTATTTTTAAATTGAAAGAATTACTTCCTGGGGTCGATGAATCAGATGCGCGCGTCAATGCCTTAGTTCATTATCTACAAAATGATTTATTTGGAACAGGAATTCGCCGTTCTGCTTTAACAGAAGAAGAATTTAAAGATATTATGCGAAGATTTGGATTTTAAATTCCCCTCTTTATTTAAGCCGTTCTTTATTTAAGGAATGATTTCACAGCAATTATATTTGAAATACTCGAAATCCTTCTTTTTTAATTTCCCAGAGTGAAGTAACGCTTGAATTTCCCCTTGGACTCTACGTAATTCCTTAACTAAATGAAACACAGTTGAACATACGAGTCGATAGCCATCTTCACCCCATGGCTTGAACATATTTGCATAGAGACATCTGCCCCCACAAATACCAAAAATCTCACATGTCGTACAAGGAGCGCTGACATGAAGTGCATTATAAGTATCGAGCGGATGTGTATCTTCAATATTTCCAATATGGAATTCTTTAAAATCAGCTCCTACAGGACATGCTGCGATTATCCCATTAGTGCAGATATTTTGCCAAATCCAACCTGCACCACAGTGTAGTTTCGCTGACGGTTCATGAATTAACCGATCTAAAACTCCAAGAAATGGATAAATCTTCAATACCTTTGATTGTTTTTTCATCGTTTCAACCCAATCTTCGATTAATCTCGTAATTTGAGGATTATATTTTTTAAAAATCCACGATTCGAGATCTTTCCATAAGGAACGATCATTGAACATAAAATCAATTTGCCAATGTACTGAATCAAAATGAGGATTTTCAAGATTGAGTAACCAATTGACTTCAGGATAAATATCTGTGTCTTCAGTTACAGTCATTCTGGCAATCAACTCACCTTGAAAACCTTTTTCTCGAAGTAATCTAGCATTTTTAATCACTTTTTTGTAGGTCCCTCGACCTCGATGCAAATCTGTAATATGTTCGCGCCCATCTATTGAAAGTAAGATTGTATGGAATCGCCTCAGATAATTTGGTGGCACTTTGTGAAGTAATAACCCATTAGTTTGAAGGATAAAATATTTAGCTTTAATAGAATCCATTATTTGTTCCATTAAAGATAATTCTAATAAGGGCTCTCCTCCATAGAATGCAATTACTGCGTCAGGATCTTTTTCGATGAAGTTTTTTAAAGTTGATAACGAATAAGTAACGCGAGGCGGAAAAATGCTTCCTTCTGCCGTTGCTTGACAATATGTACAATTTAAATTACAATGCAGTGTAAGTTGAAGGTTGAATATCATTTTAAATCATAAATGGTCTATTTGTAATAAGTTATTTGGTGAATATTCGGAATGGAATCATAAAAGTAATTTCCAATTAATGACCGATAATTTAATTCAATTTCTACTATCCTTATCCATTTAATAT
>SUPS01000166.1 GCA_005191415.1 Candidatus Helarchaeota ASGARD archaeon Hel_GB_A | reverse complement strand
TTCGAACGAATTGCGAAATTGAGGATTAAAGGTGTTCTACCACTTATACCCGCAATTTCAGCAATTCTGACTCTAATTTATGGGATAGAAATCACCAAATTTCCATACTATTTCTTTCAATTTATAATTGGAGTGATTCCTTTCCTATTTTTCTATATTGCATATTCTTTCAGGGGGGAAGTACGGAAAAAATGTCTTTTGACGGGACTGGGATTCATCTGTATTTTCGGAGGGGAAGCCCTTAATTATCATATAATTCAGAGAGAACTTCCTGCAATAGTATCTTTATTTGGAGGCTATTACGAAATATTTCCCCCCTTTATAATCATAGTAGGATTAATCACTTTAACTCAGATAGGAAATATTTATGTTATCCTTAGCGTAATTCCGGATATGAATGTGGTCCCCAGAACTCTTCTTGTAATGGTTCCTGATGGGCGATGTATATATTCCTATAAGTTTGAGAAAAAGGATGCGACCGATGAAGATCTTATAGCTGGATTCATTTCAAGTATTTCCAATGTTATTCAAGAGATTACAAAAAGTACCACTCAACTAGATTTAATTTCCCAAAAAGATATTTTTATTGTATTAGAATACGGGAATAATGTCATCGGAATGTTGATAATTAATCGGTATGATAAAAGAATTCGTCAGTACCTCCGATCTTTTGTTGATGAATTTGAACTGAAATACAAGGCATTCTTAAGTAATTGGCATGGGGAATTGTCTTGCTTTCTCGATGCTGATAAGAAGGTTATCGAGAAAGTATTTGAGCCTTTCATTTTAAAGGAGAAATTTAAGCGGTAATCAATTGAAAAAAATCGCTAAAAAAATTTCATATTAACTTTATTTTAAAGGTATTCTAAGAATAACAATCATATTAATCATCTAAAGAAGCATTTCTTTGCTTCCTATTAAAACTGAGGAGCTTAAATATTTAATTTTTAAAAAAGAAATAACAACTTAGAGGGAGATTTAATAAGTGATTGAATCTGTAGAGCAAATTCTAAAAGAATTTAAAGAAAAGGGTTCGTATATCACGGATGTTGATGTAGCCACTGCGGTATTACTCGCATATAAATTAGGAAAACCATTACTTGTTGAGGGGGAACCGGGTGTCGGAAAAACAGAATTAGCGAAAATTATTGCAAAGGTTTTAAATCGCGAATTAATTCGATTACAATGCTATGAGGGAATCGATGAATCGCACATCCTCTATGAATGGGCATATGCGAAACAACTCTTATATTCAGAAATTCTTAGAGGCAAAATAAATGAATTTCTTTCCGATACGCCTACTCTTAAAGAAGCTATTCAGAAAATTCACCAACATCAAGATATCTTTTTTGCCAAAGAGTTCCTTCAGAAACGTCCATTGTTAAAAGCACTAACAAGTGAGACGCCAGTAGTACTTCTCATTGATGAGATAGATCGAAGCGATCGAGAAGTGGAGGCTTTTCTTCTTGAAGCCCTAAGCGATTTTCAAATTAGTATCCCTGAAGTTGGGACGATTACGGCTACACATAAACCATTTGTGGTTTTAACGAGCAATAATACGCGCGAGCTTTCTAATGCACTTAAACGTCGCTGTATCTATTTATATATTGAGTTACCTTCCTATGAACGCGAATTAGAAATTGTAAAAACAAAGGTTCCTAATTTAAGCGATACCTTAAGTGAAGAGCTTGTTAAATTTGTTCAAAACTTCCGGTCATATGATTGGAAAAAACCACCAAACATCTCGGAGACTATTGATTGGGCGTTAGCACTCGTTTCATTGAATGTAGAATCATTAAATGAAGAAATCATCTTACAAACCGTAAGTTTATTACTCAAACATAAAGCGGACCTAGATAAAGCCTCCAATCGGGTCCAGAAAGTCCTATCCAGGGGAGAATAAATTGAGTTCCAATAACCAGAATTTATTTTTCAAAAAAGGTCAAGTTATTCAAATTTATAATTCCCATAATAAAACGTATAAATCCTGTATTTGCCAATTCGATATCCATTCCCTTTACAATTGTTACAATTACGAAAAAGTTTTTGATCCCGAACATGGATTAGAACCAGTTTATTATGAACCTGCTAATAGTTGGATTAAAACACCTTATATTATCAAAAAATTCGAAGAATTCAAAACTTTAATCTCAAAAATCTCCCTTCTTGTTGGGAATTCTTTTAATAAGCTCCATGAATCAGCCATCTTGAAAATTTTAAATCCTCTAACTCACAAACTAAACGAGCTACCTATATTCGAGAATAATCTGAAAGAAGATCGGAAATTAAACGATAAATTGAATAAAGAACTGAATATTTTATTTGATACTATGTTAGAGGACCTCAAACAATATTTTTTAGCGCATTATCGAGAAAATCATGAAATGTACTTTGATTATGTTAAAAAAGTGACAGCCAAACTGGAGAAACTAGAGAAATCCTTGGAAGAATTAAAGAAACGAACTGCTTCGTGGCCCCTTTTAGATCAATTTGAGTATTTATATTCACAGGCACAACAAGAGTTGAAGCCTTTAAAGGAGCGATTTGTTCCTTTAGATCTAACGAAACATGAAATCTCTCTTGAGGGATGTTCATGTGGCTATAAATATATCACTCCTAACGATATACAAGAATGGGAGAACCTGCAGCTTCTTTTTAAAAAAATCCAAAATCATTTTAATCAATGGGATCCAAAGGGTGGCGAACTCTACCACTCATATCATAGAGTGATTCTTGAAGCACTTTTTGAAGAAGATGGTAGAATTGGTCGGAGGGCATTAAAATTAATTCTCAAAGGATCCAATAATTTAATTATAACAGAAGGTGGGTTCGCTAATAATAGGCAGTTCGGCAAGCTCAGGCAATATACATTAGACCAGATCAAAGAATTTATCAATCATATCATTAAAAAGGGCCACATTAAAGTTATAAACTTTGGGAAATATTATCCAATACCAATTTTAATAATTACTCAAAAGGGGCATCGATTTCTCAATAGATTAAATGCGCCATCTTCTCTGAGAGCGTTAGTACGAGATGATTCTATAACAAAAATTCTAGGGAAATTCAAATACAAACCCCTAAGAGATATGATATTATCGTTAAGTATAGAATATAATCGGACGGATGTATTAAAAGCATTACTTAATCTATATTATGGCTTTGATTTCGATAGGATAGTCCATGTAATTCGTAGACATACTAAATTAGTTCATCTTTTCTTTTCTGTCATTTTAGATGCATTAGGTCCTATAACTAATCAAAAAAAAGTTGTTAACATTTTGAAGGAACTGAGCCAAGAAGATCCTAATAGTGGTTGGAACCTTTTATTAGCATCACTTAATGAGTTAGAAGCATCTGAAATCGTAAATCTTTTTAAAATCTCAGACAAGACCGATCGGGAACTCATTCTTACAAAACTTCTTGAGAATAATCAGGTCGCCCCCCTAATTAAGTTAATTCCTTTCTTCAAACAAAATGAGTTCAATAAATTGTTCGCTTATTCCAAGGAACATTCGACACAAAAAGATTTCCATCAGGTTTTAAATGCTATTTTCTTTAAACGTGACATTTCAAAAAGAGCTCGACAGAAAGCCTATTCTTTACTACAGCAATTTTCAACCCCTCCCCAAATTGTTTTCCCCATCGATCTTCATACCGCTAAACATTCCCAAATAATCGAATTATTTCAGACATGTATTTCAGTAGAAAAGGAGTATCTCCTTCAGCAGCTAATCAATTATGGACGTTCTGACGTGATTGATGCAATTTTTCAAAAATTGAAGAAGACCGACACTACTAGCTTTTGGAAAGTTTTATCGAATGATCCGCCCGAAGAATACGCATCCTTTTTATACTCAATCTTAATTGATAATACGTATTCTGAGAACGTTCGACGTAAAGCATTAGCGGGCTTGAAACAAATTTACGAAAAAAATCCAAAATCCCCTCTTGCTCCTCTTTTAGCGGCATTACCACCATTTGAAGATGGAAGGCTGAAAAAGGAAATCCAACAATTGCTCCATGTGGCGAAATAACGATGTATCAAAACATAACTCAGTTTATTCAATTGTTACGCAACAATGATATTAGAATCTCCCTCGCCGAAGAACTAGATTGTCTCCATGCTATCCAAATCATACCTCTCCTTAATAAATCCTTATTTTTCTATACATTACGCTCAACCCTCATCAAATTTAAGAAGCACTATGCTCTTTTTAAAATATTATTTGATAAGTTTTTTTCTACTTCCTTTAAAGATTCATCCCCCATCAATATTGATACCCACCTTCTTCCGAAAAAGGGAATTGAGTTTTTCCAAGAGATTCAAAAATTCAATTTAATAAAAACGAACTCTCAATGGAGCGAAAAGGCACCGATCAAATCATCAGTGAAAAAAGTCGATCAAACCAAGAAATACGGGCCACAAAATAAACGCACCAGAAAACTTCAAAAGAAGAGTGGAATCGGAATAGGATCGAAACATTCTGCCCCAATAGGTGAAAATACTCGACCCCATTTGCTAGATCGAGCTGCTCAGCAAAAATTAGCGCAACTTCTAAAACAAATTTTCCCAAAACGTACCAAATCTGAGGACTTATTATGTAAAATATTTACGGCTTCTAAAACAGAATTGAAGCAATTAGCATGCCAGATCGCAGAAGACATTAATATAGATTCAAAACCACAAAAGGACACCCTTTATCACTATCAATCCAAATATATAAGACGCTGGGATCAATCAAGGGATCAGATAAATCAGTTCCAGAACTCCAAATCATCCAAAGGGGCAGAATCGAACATAAATTGGACAACACTAACCAAACCCCTAAGTAAAATGCTCTTTAAACTCGCAACCACAATCAAACAGGAAAAAGAAATGAAATCTATAGCACAAACTGCATTCTTTAACCTTGATTACTTCAAAAATCTTTTAATTTTGAATTTACAACTGAAATACCTTCGAGAAAATAGTAGACGTGCATATGTATCAGATCATTACTGGGATTATAATGAAATGGACTATGATGACGGTTCAACTTTTAAGTACTCTAAAGAAATGCAACTTTTAGTTGAAAAGTTAGCCTACAAATTAGCCACTCGCGCAAGTCTGCGTGATAAACGCATCTTTCGGGGAACTATTGACATAAAGAAAACAATACGTAAAAGCTTAAAATACTTAGGGCATCCGATGGCCCTACATTTTAAAAAACGACGAATAACGAAACCAGAGATTGTTATCTTATGCGATGTTTCTGGATCAGTGAAATATGCTACTGGCTTCTTTTTACTTTTTCTATCGCATCTCGCTAAAGCTTTCTCTAAAGTACATACATTTCTATTTGTCAGCTTAATTGATAAAATTGAATTATCAAACACCCCTCTGAATTTCCAAGATATCAAACATACCATGCGCCAAGCAAAAATCGATTTTCGGGGATATAGTGATTTTGGTGAAGCATTTTCCCTATTCAATGAACTTTATAAAGACCTGCTAAACTACAAAACCACAATGATAATTTTAGGCGATGCACGCAATAATATGAACGAAGCCAATGAAGAAATCTTGGCAGAATGGAAATCTAAAATAAATAAACTTCTTTGGTTAAATCCCGAACCCAAAGTGAAATGGAATACAGGGGATTCTATCATGTCCGTTTATGCAAAGAACTGCGATTTAGTTGTGGAATGCGCAACCCCTGAAGATCTCGCAAAAATCATCGATCGCTATATCTTAGTTTGAATTTAACATCATCTGATTGTCTGAATCTATTTCTAAACGATAGGCAGATTTAAGGAATTGTATGTAATTGTATAGTAAAGAATTGTTCGAGTTCTTTCTCGATTTCATCGGGGGATTCAGGTTCTCTCAAAAGAGGTTTTTCAAGGAGTTCTAATAAATCAGGAACACGTTGGACAATAAGTTCATTCTCTCTAACTTCAAAAAAAATAGTATCTCCCGGTTTCCATCCTAGCGCTTTTCGAATGTTCTTTGTGAGAAATAATTCACCTTTACTTCCCACTTTGGATTCGACAATCATATTATCTCGAATTGTCAGATTATCTGATGATATAAAAATTCGAACCATTAGAAAATTAACAAAAGGCTTTTTAAAGATCACATTTACTATCGGATAGAACTAAAAGAAATTAGAGAAATTGCTCATTATAAAACGGGAAAATTATTCTCGAAGGATTATAAAATGAAATGGAATAAAACCTATCTTAAAAAGTCGGTCCTAATTCTAGTGATTGGATTGATATTAGCAGGGTTTATGATCTTTCTATCAAATAGAATGCCCATAAGTTCTAGAAGAAGTTTTAAACAAAATGAATTTACGGTATTGAATCGAACTAACTTTAATTTTACTGTTGTACCTATAGATCTGGATGAGATAAATCGAATACATCCGATAGGGCATCTCACACCTTTAGGGCATTTATTTCCATCGGATCATATTTATTTAGAATATGAAAATCAATCAAAGAGAATTCCGGTGTATATGCCCGCGGATGGTGTTGTGACTTATATTAGAAAAGATGATGAGACCTCTTACATGATGGAAATGCGATTTGCCTCTAATAATCTAATGGTAGTCTATGGGCATTTATCGAGCATAAATGAGACCTTATTTGGATCAATAGATAATGACATAAATTTGAATAAATATATGGAGGCGGGGACCGTAATAGGAACTGGGGGCGGTCCCAATTCGACGAGTGCCTGCTTAGACTTTACTTTGATAGATTATAATGTCTATTTAACTGGATTCATTCATCCCGAAATATATGGTAATTTAGTTCACATAGTTTGTCCAATATCCTATTATAATGAGCCCTTGAAGCAGCAATTGATAGATAAAATTTGGTGGGACGGTATTGGACCGCCAAATTGTGGAAGAATCGACTATGATCAGCCAGGAAAACTTGTGGGAAATTGGTTCTTAAAAAGTTGGAATGGCGATTTTATGGAAAGTTGGGAAATCACTGAACAATACTTATTATCATTTGTTTATTATAACACAAATACCTCAAAAATTCATCTTGGAATCGGGGCCCATTTATTGAATAAGGGATACAATGAATCTATAGTTTGTTTTGTCGAGGGCGACCGACCCGACCCCGCCAATGTCACCGTGGAAACTGGAAAAATCATCTATCACCTGATCTTAGATTCTATTCCTCAAGTAAATTTGAATCAGACAATGCTTGTACAATTAATTTCAGAAGAGGAACTAAAGGTAGAAATATTTAATGGTACCTATGCTGCAGATGAAATAGAATTTACATCAAAGGCAGAAATTTATTTTAGAGGCGTAAGTTCACAGCCCGCACACAATATAAGCTGGGATTCTTTTATATTAATAATACTACTAATTGAAATTATAGGAATTTCAACAATATTAAAAAAGACAAATACTGAATCTCACGTCACAAGATGGTCCAAGGCTATTTCTTAAAAATGTATGTAATCTTTTTTATGAATTTACTACCAGCTTGTCGAATGTGCTTTTTTCCATTGTTCCAGCCATTTTTCGAAACCCAATTCCAAAATTAATTCGTAATTCTTTTTCTCATGATATGATATGAAATCTTTTTCGTGAAGGTGGCGGACGAGATGGTTCCATGCGAGTTCTCTTATTTCTCGTTGTTGGTCGAGAGGGAAGGAGGCGGAATCCATTACAAGGTCTCTCATGGTATATAATTTCCAATCTTTTGTCAAGATGGTAAGTCCAAACTGCTCAGGCGTGCTAAATATAGGCGTACCAGGGAATGGGGTCAGTGTAGGAAAAGTACACATATCCAATTTATTTGAGTATTCTATATTCTCCAGCATATGTTCTTTAGTTTGGAAGGGGAGCCCTATTATGAAGTTGGAATGAACCAAGAAATTAAATTCTCTAATTATTTTTAATACTCTCTCAATTTGTTGAAAGGTTTGTTGTTTGCCGAGTATTTTCAAGATAGAGTCGTGAATATCTTCAATTCCCAAGGTTAAAGTCGTGGCATTGAATTTTTCTAATTCTTTTAAGATATTTCGATTAACAGATGTAATTCGTGATTCAAATAACCAATCTTTTAGTTCAATCTTACTTTTTTTTACTTCTTCTAGGAAGCGATAAATTCGTTTATGGCTGAATAAGAAATTAGCATCAGAAATTGAGAATGAAAAATTGCCAAACCAATCCTCATATAGTTTTAGGGTCTCGATTATCCGATTTATGGGGAAAAATCGTACGTTCCGATTAGAAAGGGGCGCTAAACTACAAAAAATACAATTATAGGGACACCCTCTACTAAATTCTATTTGCAATAGAAAGGAATGATAATACTTATCCTTGATGAGCGATAAATTTGGGGTCGGTATTGTATTTACATCTGGGAGGGTAAAAAGGTTGCTGTATTTAATTATCCCATTATATTTAAAGAATATATTTGGAATTTCCTCCAGTCTTTTCTCTCCTAATAAGCCTCTTATAAGATCTACTATAATATGCTCAGTTTCGCCTCTAGCTACCACATCGAGATATGGATATTTCGTGAGACATTCAAATGCCTGGAAAGTTGCATGTATCCCTCCATATATTATTTTGATATTTTCATTCTCGTCTTTGCACATTTCCGCAATTTTCATGGCGAGTTGGTGATTTTCTGTATAGGATGTTAATCCTACTATATCTGGATCATATTGTTTGAATTTTTGAAGGAATTTATCAGGAGTCAAAGGACATGGATAAAAATCATCACCATAAGGTTGTTCTGCATTTAAATCAATTAATTTTACATCAAATCCTGCCTGATCTATAATAGTTCCTAAATTAATAAGACCGATTGGCAAAATATGGAGTTTTCTCAAAAAATAAAAGGTAGGATTGATTAACAGGATCTTCGGATTCATTCTTAACACAAGATTCTAGATATTCATGAAGTTTTAAGCATTGGATCATCCAGTAAATAGACCATCCAGAGCGCCTTCACTGTATCTTTTGTGGAACTTCCATCCATATTGGTATCAGATCGAAACCGACTTGAACGAAGGATAAATATTACTTTAATATCCGTTAGGTCTCTTCTCTATATTGTT